>JBILIM010000222.1:0-4017 GCA_044349985.1 Crocinitomicaceae bacterium | reverse complement strand
AATGAACTCATCTTCTGCAAAATTGTTTTCGTCCATTTATGCACTTTACAGCGGCATCGCTTTTCTAAGCATTACTGCCGTTTTCTTTGCGCCGATTATTCACCGTTTATTGCATATTCTGCATGTTGAAACCGATCAAAAGGATAACGAATAGCTATTCCCTTTAGCGGTTGCAGCTGAAACAGATCAGAATTTTTCTACCCTAAAAAAGGATACCTGTAGTCTGTTGGCGGAACAAACGTTTCTTTTATGGTTCGGGCAGAAACCCATCTCAACAGGTTCATCGCAGCTCCAGCCTTATCATTGGTTCCCGAACCGCGGGCACCTCCAAAAGGTTGCTGACCTACAACGGCACCTGTTGGCTTATCGTTGATGTAAAAATTACCCGCAGCATGCTCTAACTTTTTCGAAGCCAATTGAATTGCATAACGATCGTTTGACATGATGGAACCCGTTAACGCATATTCTGAAGTTTCGTTCAGTAAATCTAAAGTCTCCTCGAATTTTTCATCTTCGTACACGAAAATGGTTAATACAGGACCAAAAATTTCTTCACACATCGTTCGGAACATTGGGTTTGTGGTTACAACAGTAGTTGGACTGATAAAATAACCTTTGCTGTCATCGTAAGTGCCTCCTGTAATGATTTCGGCCTCATTCGACGTTTGACAATAGTCAATGTATGCGCTTATTTTCTTAAATGCTTTTTCATCGATTACAGCGTTGATAAAGTTACCGGTATCTTCAGGACTTCCCATTTTAAAAGAGCCTACTTGTTCTACCAAGGTAGATTTAACAGCATTCCATAACGAAAGCGGAATGTATGCCCTTGATGCGGCAGAACACTTTTGTCCTTGAAACTCGAAAGCACCACGAGACAATGCTGTAGCCACTTCTTTGGCATCTGCAGAAGGGTGCACCATAACAAAATCTTTACCACCGGTTTCACCAACAATTCTTGGATACGAACGGTAAAGCTCCAAGTTATTGGCAATTTCTTTCCATAAATGACGGAATACGCCTGTAGATCCTGTAAAATGAAGTCCCGCAAAATATTTGTGTTTAAAGATGACTTCTCCCGCATCAGGACCATCAACTGTAATCATGTTGATCACACCATCGGGAACTCCGGCAGCTTTGAAAAGCTCCATGATCACTTGTGCGGAATACACCTGACTGTCGGCAGGTTTCCACACGATTACGTTACCCATCATCGCGGGTGCAGCACACAAGTTTGCAGCTATAGAGGTAAAATTAAACGGTGTTAACGCAAACACAAATCCTTCCAACGGTCTGTATTCCAAACGGTTCCACATTCCAGGTAAGGACTCTGGTTGTTCTTTGTAAACCTGCGTCATGTATTGCACATTGAAACGGAAGAAATCAATCAACTCACAAGCCGCATCAATTTCAGTTTGATATACATTTTTTGACTGCGCCAACATCGTCGCAGCATTCATTTTATCGCGAAAGGGTCCGGCCAACAAATCTGCAGCTTTAAGAAAAATGGCCGCACGCTGTTCCCAAGGTAAAGCAGCCCATGCCTCTTTAGCATTTAACGCCGCATCTATAGCTTGCTCAACATGTGACTTTTCACCATAGTTGAAAAAACCAATCGTTTTATTTTTATCGTGAGGAGGTGAAATGGGCTTTTTGTTGTTTGTTCGTATTTCTTTGCCTCCAATATACATTGGAATATCAATCGGTTGCTGATTGTAAAGTGCTTTGTAGTTGTTTAGAAGACTTTCTCTTTCCTGAGATCCCGGTGCATATGCTTTAACAGGTTCGTTTTTAGCCACGGGAACGGTGAAAATTGCATTTGACATAGACTTGCATTATTTGTTGAAGTAAATTTAATCAATAGATTAAAAGTGCTTATCCAAAATGCAATTGTTTTTTAAAAATCCTTAATAAATAGGGCTTCTAGTTTAACCGAGGAGGGTAGATTAATTTAAAAAGTGGAATGTAAACGCGAAATCTCTTTTGGGTTTCCAAATTTAGAAAGGTATAAAAACCACGCATGTAGCCAATTTCTGAGTGCAATTCACAACCACTGATGTAGGTAAACGACTCTGAAGGTTGAATAACCGGCTGTTCTCCAACAACACCTTCCCCCGAAATGTAATTCGGATCATTTAACGAATCAAATACATACCAGTCTCGGGTCAGCAGTTGGATGGCCATTTGGTTGTTGTTTTCAATCTGAACACGGTAATTGAAAAAGAAATTTTGATTGGCGATGTTTGAAATGTCAGGTCTAAATTGCGACAGCACTGTAATTTTTACACCTTCTGTTATGGCAGCATCCATGCTTTTGATTTTAACTAAACTGAAATTAATCAATTAATCAATTGAAAAACAAGTTCAGGTGTATTAGGTTTTTATTTTTCACTTTTTTTAAGGGATTCCTAAAGAGGTCTTTTATGTTTCATCGCTGAATTCCGCTGTAAAACGGCTAGAATTGTTAAATTTGCTCAAATTATTCAGCATGAGGCACTTTGCGTTTTTTCTTACCTTCTTTTTGGTCTTTCAGTTAAAAAGTCAGGTTTTGATTCCCGCCAATTCAAAGGCAGATTTTCAAATTATTTTTAACGATTTCAAAGCGAATAAAAATCGTGTGTCCAATGAAATAAGCGAACGTTTTGCTGTTTATCATTGGGATGGAACAGCCTATGCAGCATGTTTGGGTAAAACGAATTCCAATTTTTCACGTGCAACGTTGCGTCAGTTGGGAATTAGCGTAGGTGCTAAAATTAATGATATTGTAAGTCTAAAAATACCAGTTGCGCAATTGTCTGCCTTGCAAAACGTTCCGGGAATAAGCGTTATTCAGTTGGCTGGAAAAATAAAACCGAATCTCGACAAAGCTGTTCATGACGTAGGCGCTGACAGTGTGCACATGGGTTTTAATTTGCCACAAAGTTATACCGGTAAAAATGTACTTATCGGAGTTACAGATTGGGGTTTTGATTATTCTTCTCCAATGTTTTTTGATACCTTATTGCAAAACACGAGAATACTTGCTGCTTGGGATCAGTAT
The DNA here is from genome assembly GCA_044349985.1 of Crocinitomicaceae bacterium. Classification (GTDB taxonomy): domain Bacteria; phylum Bacteroidota; class Bacteroidia; order Flavobacteriales_D; family Crocinitomicaceae; genus M0103. The sequence continues at coordinate 977 of JBILIM010000222.1, read as the reverse complement.
AAAAATAGTGGTCCCGCACCTTTAGGGTTTAATTATGGAACGGAGTATTCTTCTTGGCCTGAATTTGAATCGGCAGGAAGTGATACGGCCAACATTTACAGTTACGCTACACATGGAACACATGTGGCAGGTATCGCGGGAGGAAGTGGGGCAGGAACACCGTATAGAGGCGTAGCTTTTGACGCGCAGTTTCTTTTTGCAACTTTTCTGGTAGATGAATCTGCCGTATTGGATGCCTGGGAATGGATGTATCAAAAATCTCTTGCGGAAAGCAAACGATTAGTAGTTAATATGAGTTGGGGACTTTACCACCTTGGAACATTGGACGGGAATTCTTTGTTGAGCCAAGCGATCGATGGGTATTCTGAATTGGGTGTGGTGTTTTCAAATTCCGGCGGAAACAATGGAAATGTAAATTTTCACATCAAAAAACAATTTAATAACGACTCTATACGCTCTCGAATAGAATTCTATTCATACGCCGCCAACGCCAATATGTGGGGGCAAAGCATTCACGCTTGGGGAGAACAAGGCAATACTTTTGAAACAGGAATAGAGGTTTTTAATTCCACAGGAAGCACCATGTTGGTAGCATCACCGATGTATTCCACATTAACAACGACAACTTACATTGATACGTTTCTTGTTGCAGGTATTGATACGATATGGTATAACATTTCTGCGGATCAGGCACACCCAATAAACAATCGCCCTCAAATGCGTTTCCGGGTAAAAAACACGAATACGGCTTTACGCGTCATTATGAAATCTCAGGCGGCAAGCGGAACCGTGCATTATTGGAACGTAACGGAATTGTCCAACGATGTGGGCAATTGGGGAATGCCTTTTTCGGTTTTCACCTCTGGAACGATTGCCGGGGATCATTTTTATGGAATCAGCGAGCCGTCTTGCACCAACAGTTTGATCAGTGTGGCAGCTTATGCACCAAAGTATTATTCACCGGGAGGCTCACCAAT
>JBILIM010000220.1:0-4063 GCA_044349985.1 Crocinitomicaceae bacterium | reverse complement strand
ACCTCTGAACGGTCTGAATTCATCAAAATCTTCTGAAGATAGTGGTCTGTATACATCCAATACCCATTCAGAAACGTTTCCTGCCATATTGTACAAGCCGTAATCGTTTGGCCAATAGGATTCTACTGGTGTAGTTACATCACCACCGTCATTAAGAGCTCCAGCTACACCCATTAAGTCGCCTTGGCCCCTTACGAAATTGGCTAAAATAGCACCTTTAAATTGATCGTTTTCATCTCTTACCCAGTGACCATCCCATGGATAAAAGCGACGAGCATCAATATTTTCTGTATTCTCTTCGAGGTTTCCAATTAGTCCAGTAGCCGCAAATTCCCATTCCGCTTCAGTTGGCAGGCGGTAATGAGGAAGCAACAAACCATCCTCCATGCTAATTGGTCTTAATTTGTATTTTCCAGTTTTTGGATCAGGTTGGTCTTTAATGGCTAAATTTATTTTTCCGTAATGATATTTGGCTGGATTTTCTGGTGTAGCGCTTTGATTCTTTTTCTTTTTAGCATCAGGCTCTGTAGATTCGGACAAAGCATATTCGTCTGTTGAACCTTTGGAACTGACAAGTTTACCACCCGCTAAATATAAATCAGTATTGAAAACTTGATCAGGATCTCTATCGGCATATTTTAAAATGCCTTCTCGAATTAAAATTTGTTCGTTTACTCTGTCCGTTCTCCATTTACAATAATCATTTGCCTGTAGCCAAGAAACGCCAACTACAGGATAATCTCTGTAGGCTGGGTGTCTCAAATAGTATTCAACAAACTTTTCATTAAAACCTAAAGGTGTTCTCCAACACAACGTGTCTGGTAATGCATTTTGGTATACCATTGGATAATCAGTGCTGTAAGTTCTGTTAATCCAATAAAGGTACTCTAACCAATGGAAATTCGTAACCTCAGTTTGGTCCATGTAAAATGAAGAAACAGTAACTCTTGCTGCACGGTTGTTCCAGTCATACATCACGTCCTGCTCAGCACGACCCATAACGAATGTACCGCCTTCAATAAATACCAAACCAGGACCCGTTTCTTGTTCTACAAAATGCGCTTTCTCAAAACCACCATTCTCAGGATTGTTGTATTCCCATCCTGTTGCAGAAGAGGATTCTTTCATACAAGAGACAAGCGTTAGAGCTGAACCAGCAACACAAAAAAGATATTTCACAGACTTCATACTTTTATGTTGTTTAAAGTTTTCAAATTTAAATTTTACAATTAACGGAATCAATTTATTATGGTTACATCTAAAACGACGGACAAGATAAAGTTTTAAATTGCGGTGGCTTTTTGTTGCAGTTCAAGAACAGTCCCATAGAAATTTCATGAGAACCACCCGAAACGCCATTGTTTAACTTTGATACCGTCACGTCGTAACTGTAACCCAATTTAAATTTACCGGTGTTAATTCCTAATGTTAAAATAAAGGCATCTCTATTTCGGTACCATGCACCCGCATTGAAAGAACCGTATTTTACATACGTTCCGATGCTCAGTTCTTGAAACCCATTTTGGTACTGATATATAACGTTAGGCATGATACTCGTTGTTGAGGAATATCGAGATCTCTTTCCAATTTGAATCTCCGCCCCCATGTGACCTGTAAAACGCATAGGCAAATTGGAATTACCTATGATCATCGATTCGTTTGGTCGGTTAAGATGGTGAACTGCACCACCAATAAAAAAGCTCTTGTTAAATAGCACAGCACCTGCAGATGCATCAAAAAATCCTCTAGAACCACCTCTAGGCACATCACCTGTTTGGTAAATAAATCCTCTTCTTGGGTCAATCATATCACCAAAGGTCAATTTATCCCAATCCAGAAATTTCTGATACCATGCGGCACGCGCTCCAAAAAAGGCCTTCCATTTGCGATTAATTTTCAAATGGTACGAATATACGAGGCCTAACATTGACGTATTTATAGTTCCCTGACCTTGTTGATCGTGAGTTGCCAAAACGCCAAAGCCTCCAGATATATTTTTAAAATAATTATCGTAAGATGCACTGTAGGTAACATAGTTTCCAGATAATGCAGGCCACTCGTTTCTGTAATTTGTAGCAAGTCGTCCACAACCGTATGATCCCGCTAAAGCAGGGTTCAAATACAGCGGATTCGCATAAAACTGCGTAAACGTTGGGTCCTGAGCATTTGAAAGGAAACCCATCGTACAAAACGAAAACATTAGAAGTAGTTTTTTCATAGTTATCTGGCTAAAATTCGTTGGCCGATTCTACACGGCTTAGTGTTAAATCGTAAGGTTAATTGATGTGAGAAAAGCGATTTGTTGAGTAGTGCTGATTTCGTGTAATCGGCGTTGTATGCGACTGTAAAGTGTTTAAAAGTTAATCCCAAGGAAGCTGATGGCTCTATATTGGATGAAACAGCTGCTCCTAATCTGATCCATTTGTATCTGAAATTTATTCCACTCCACAATTCTTCCAATTCACCGAAATGCTGGTAAACCAAATAGGGTGATATGGAAGTAGTTCGTTTCTTCGACATATATTCACCACCTATCGAAGCAATATATTGATAAGGTGCTTTTCTCGGATTTTCTATATTAGCACTGTAAATATTGTCGTAATGTTGCATTAAATTGTCTGCTTGAAAACTTGCATAAAACCATTTGGTATTCAACATTAATCCTGCACCGATGTCTCTGTACCATAGTGTTCTTCCAATTGGATTGGAACCATTGGTGTAGTAATCGATTGCATTGAACCGATCAAATTCTACTTGAGAAACACTTCCTAAAGATTCTGGATTCAATTGCTTCGTCCCCATTTTAAACCGAACAGAAGGCTCAAGAACAAAATGAGCAGAAAGTGGAATTTTAGGCGAATAGATTAGTGCCGCGTTATAATTTTGAATACCGCCATCCCCATAAAAATTATGATTCATCTGAAAACCAATTCCTCCTTTGATACTGTGCGCATAAGCATCTATCGCAATTTGGTTGGAGAGCTGTTGGTTTTGATTACCAAACCATTGCAGTCGGCTAGATGTCTGAATTCTTGTTGACAACAACGAACCAACGGATGCGAAATTGACATCTGTAGAGGTTAAACCTGGCACTTGATACCAATTGTCCTTCAGGTTAATTAAAGCAACCGGATTTTTCATTGCCTTGTCAACTGAATTGACAAACCTTTTCACCTTACTTTTAAGATTGAAATTGTTTAATTCGAAATTCTTATAATTACTTTTTTCCTCTTTATTTTCGACTTGGTGGGTTTCAGAATATTTCAGTTCACTTTTATTTCTTTTGGTAACTAAATCAAATGATTTTAATGTCAATTTAAGTTTATTGTACGTTTTGTTTTCAATCACTTTAGTATTCAAGTCAGCAACTTCATTCGTTGGCATATTGCTTTTTACTAACTGTGTTTGATTTGAAAATAAATTTTTGGTTGTGGTCTCGTCATTAACTCCCTCTGGCGTGAAGTATTCAGTAGTTAACATTTGGTTTTCAACGAGCGCATTTTCCGCTTGAACATTTGATTTTTTATAAGCGTTATTACTCTCTTTTCCTGCTGAAGATTTGTTATCAGTCTTCGTACTCAAGGATTTTAATATAATGCTTTTAGAAGCTAAACGTTGAGAATTGGAATCGTTGGAATTGTTAAAAATTAGAAATCCTAGAATAAAAGTAAGTACTGTTCCTACACCTGCAAAATAAGGTATTAGTGTTCTTCTTTTCTCTAACTGCTTTTTATTTTGGTATGTTGGATTTGTTTCACTAATCCTTGCCATATCCCACATGTCCCTATCAACATCCAAATCAGGATGTTGCAACAAAAAAGCCTCCAATTGAGCCTGTTGCTCAGAAGATAAATTACCTTCCACCAACTCAAAAAGCCATCTGTCTATATTTTCAAACGAGGGATTACTCATACAAGTTCAACCAAACCTTTTAATTGCTTTTTGATTTTATTTCTTGCTCTGAAAAGATATACTTTTACTTGAGAATCTGTAAGTTCTAGGATTTTACCGATTTCCTCATAGGAGTATCCTTCTAAATCGCGAAGAAGAATAATACTTTTTT
>JBILIM010000219.1:0-4071 GCA_044349985.1 Crocinitomicaceae bacterium | reverse complement strand
TTCCGCCGTTCTTCCGTACCCAAAACTTATAAGTAAACGGTCACACTCATCTCCTTGCACATTTTCCAATGATTTCAGGAAAACGTCGCCTTTTTCGATGCGTTGCTCCAATAACGGCTTTTTCTCAAGCGGAACATGATTGTAAATGGTTTTCAATTGGGTTTCAGAAAACGCCACAATTCCAATACGTTCATTGGTATCTAGAATTTGGGATAGCAACGCCGCTAAGGCCATCGCTTCCGGGATATTGGTTCGTTCGTCAAACACACCTTCTTCACAATAGTGGAAGTTTAAAGGTGTTTTTTCTTGGTGGTAAGAAGGAAAAGCAAGCAGTTCATTTCCATAGAAATACCGATTTGAAAATCGAATTAAATCCGGATGTTCACTTCTGTAATGGTGTTTTAAAGAAACGGATTTCCAATAGTATTGCGCCTGATGCAATAAGTCGACGGGTTCAGTATTTCCCGATTTAAAATAATTGCTAGGTCCCATCTGTTGCGAATCTCCTGCAACTAAAATGCGATGAGCCCTAAACACCGTCCCTAGTGCATTGGCTAAAGGAATCTGACTGGCTTCATCGAAAATGGCAACATCAAACAAACCATGTTCCAGCGGAAAACAATGTGCAACTTGCGAAGGATTGCACAACCAAACGGGTTTTAACAGTTTAATCCAGTCCTGAGCTTCCGAATGGTAAAGGAAGCGCAGGCTTGTAAAACTCTTGGTTTTCGAAAATTCCTTTACCAAAATGGCTTTTCCTCTTTTTAAACGCTGTTTTAAAATCTTCTGCTCAGGATTTAGCTTACTTGAGCTCGTTTGAAGTAGTTTATGGTAGGCTGAAAATCCTGCATGTTGTTGCTGTAAAATATCTTGAGCGAAAAACTGTGCTTCCTTTGCTTGTTCATCTGTTATCGCTTCGCATTTACGAACCAAATCTTGTGGGTCAAACGTATTGAACTGTGGATACAAACTGACGAACTGTACATAATTGGATTTTAACACAGCATTTTCAAAAGCTTCGAAAGTTGCATACGCCGATAGGTTTCGTAAGGTTTGTTCATCCAATTGACACAATTCGGATAAATGATTGAGAATTATATCGAATTGCTGAAGCAACAAGTTCAGATAAAGTTCGATTTTAGTTGCATCTTTCCAGCGAAACATATTTTTTAATTGCTGATGCAGTCGATGCAAGTGTTCGTTTTGAGCGGCATACAGCATTTTTTCACTTTCAGGAATGTGCATCCACGTATTCCAATCTGAACCATCGTACTGATGGATATGCTGATATATCCATGCCATATCAGTTTCGATAGCTGACAATCCTAGGTCAATTAGATCCGCTTCAAGATGGGCAATACCTTCCTGATGTATCAGGTACTTTTTCCACTGCTTTAAAAGTTCTTCGGCTCGTGAAACAGGCAAAACACTGTAATTTTTCCATCGTTTTTTAAATTGCCATTTTTTAATATATGACTTTTCTTTTAGCTCCTCGAGAAGGAATTCCGTTACAGATGCGGAAGGAGGAACCATCCAATTGTTTATTTCATGTTCTAAGACAGCTTTTAAGGCAATTTCTTTCAGGTATTTTGTTCTCAACTTAAGAAAGCGCTTCTGCTCTTTGGTGTCAGGTTTTAATAGGTTTTCAAATTTTTTAAATGAAGTAGCGCTGAACACATGACAAATTGCTGCTTTTTTCATTGCGGTGTGCAAATCTGACCAGCTTTCAATATGAAAGACTTGATTTAATTTTTTCAGTTCATCCAGAATACTTCTGATGGTTTTATCTGCAGTTTTAAACTGGGAATTTTGCAAGAAGCCGGGTGCAATTCCACCAACTTCAACGGCAATACCGAGTTCATAAACCAGCTTAACATTTTCATGGACCCGCAACCAATGGTCTAATGATGGAAGATCACTATTGTAAATGCTGTCTTTCCATTCGAGATGTTTAGCAATGTCTGAAAATAATTTATAGCTAACCCCCCCAATAAGTTGAGGTTGGTTAAGCACATCCAGCTGGTATTGCAATTGCGAAAGGTAATTTGCGGATAAAGGCAAGAAATGTGACCGTGACGGTGCAAATTGTTCCAATCGGTTCCAGGAATTTCTGAGTGCTGAAATAAAATCTCTTGCAATCGTCTCTGATGAAACAATGAACGTCAAATCGTTAAGGTCAAATTGCCCAAGCTTTTTTTGAAGGATTTCAAGGGCTGATCTTTTTTCAGAAACAACAATCGCCGAGGTATTTGATTTAATTAATTTGGCGATGACGTTCGTGAGCACTTGAGATTTTCCGGTTCCGGGTGGACCCTGAACGACAACATTAGCAGCATTTAGAAGCTTAAAAACATCCATTTGCTCCGGATCAGCAGGAAACAGCAAGTTATTCTCAAGATTTAAAATCGTTTTGTTTTCATGATCTTCTTCGCCGAGAAGTTGTGCAAGTGAAGGTGTTGATTCTTGAATGAGCAATTCTTCGAGTTCTCTTATAACCTCAAAGCGATGATGGTGAATGTTGCCGATTGCCGTAAAATTTTCGTTAATCCCCTTAATTTCTTTTGAAATAAAAAAGGAAACCAGTTCGTCTAATGGCAGCTGTTCGGGAACGTCAATATCAAATTGAACTTTAAAATGTTGAATCAGGTAAGGATTTACAAATGCCGCCTCTTCTTGGTAATCCAATTCAAATTGCGCGTTCAATTTATTTTTACGCACGGCAATTGGAACCAATACAAGCGGCGTAAGAATTTCCTTTGATTTGAATTCCAAATTCAGAACTCCAAAAATGGCGCAAAGTGGAAAAACCCCTGTTTCTTTAAATTCTTTATCCGCTTTTTTGTGTAATCGAGAGAACTCAGAATCAAAAGGAAACAGCAATTGTTTGCTTTCCAGAACGAGCACTCGAGAATGGTCAACATGAACCAACGGATCGTTGGTGTTGAGTTGACTTGCTTCCTCCAGTAAACTTTTAATTCTATTTCGAATGGCAGCTTCCACAGGCTAAATTTAGTAAACTTTTGGTGCTTGATAAAAGGGAATTCAATAACAGACTATGTAATACAAATCAATTGTGAGATTTCTGAAAAAAACTACTTTTGTTGAAATTTATCAGTTATGAAGTTTGCCACAAAAGCGATACACGCAGGTGTACATCCGGATGAAGCCACAGGAGCCATAATGACTCCGATTTATCAAACCTCAACTTATGTTCAGGAAGGTGTAGGAAACCACAAAGGTTACGAATATTCAAGAACCTTAAATCCAACACGTCATGCGCTCGAAAAAAATATAGCAGCGATTGAAAATGGAAAGTATGGAGCTTGTTTCGGATCCGGACTTGCGGCAATAGACTGTGTAATTAAAATGTTGAATCCGGGCGATGAGGTCATTTCAACCAACGATTTGTATGGTGGAACCTACCGATTGTTTCGAACGATTTTTGAAAAATACGGCATCAAATTTCATTTTGTCAATATGCAAAGTTCTTCTGATGTTGCTGCTTTGGTAAATGAAAACACCAAATTGATTTGGGTGGAAACACCTACAAATCCCATGATGAATATTGTGGACATTCGAAAAATGGCAGAAATTTCAAAAGGTTGTGGTGCCATGCTTTGTGTAGACAACACATTCGCAACGCCTTATTTACAAAATCCTTTGGATTTAGGTGCAGACATCGTAATGCATTCGGTTACTAAATATTTGGGAGGTCACTCCGATGTGGTTATGGGTGCACTGGTTTGCAATGATGAAGCGATTTCTAAAGAAATGTACCGTATACAAAATTCCAGTGGCGCGGTTACGGCTCCAATGGATTCGTTTTTAGTATTGAGAGGCATTAAAACGTTGCATCTGAGAATGCAAAGACATTGCGAGAATGGTGAGAAAGTTGCAAATTTCTTGGTTGCACATCCAAAAATTGAAAAAGTATATTGGCCAGGATTTACGAATCACCCGAATCACGATGTTGCCAAAGAACAAATGCGTGGATTTGGCGGAATGATTTCTTTCACAATGAAAGGAAACCATCTCGAAGATGCTTTGGACGTCGTAAAGAAAGTTGAAATT
>JBILIM010000009.1:0-15181 GCA_044349985.1 Crocinitomicaceae bacterium | reverse complement strand
TATAACGTACTTCGGAAATTTCATTTTGATCCAAGTCAAATTCAGATGCCTCATTCACCTCGCGAAGATACAAAAGGCATTACTTTGTTAGTGCACGATGATTGAAGTAACACCTGAAATTTTTGCGGCTGTATAGGGGCCAAGATTCTTGTTTTGCCTTATAACTTCTGAAATTAAGAGCGGATAGTTTCTTACAATATGAGGAATGATTAATTTGTCATTTATTTTGAGTTTGGAATTTACAGATTCAATCAATTCCATTTCTTTATTTCCAAGATATTTCATGGTCAACTTTCTATTGGGTTCATAGTGCAAGGTGACTTTATCATCCAATTGAAGTGATTCCGTTTTTAATTCATCAATTATCTCAAAGTCTGAATTGATGTTTTCGATGAGGGCAGAATGCAGTTCATCAAAATTTTTAAAATCCAAATACATTGCGATAACATCCATAGTATAAAGACGTGGTTCATCAATTCCTTTTGCTAAACCAAATAGACGTTTTAAAGTAGATGCACTAATTCTTTTATTGGTTTTTGATGACATAGCAGTAGCCAATACTTCACAGTCTTTGGAATAGCGTATTTCTTGTCCGAATTGTTTTTCAATTCGTTCCCGGATAACTTTTGATAGCATTTAACTTGTTTGGGTCAACAAATATACGGTTTGCAAAGGTTTATTGTCTGAAATGAACGATTTGAACGATTTGAATTTAATGACCAATGTGAATAGAATATAGGCTCACAATTTGACGGGAATCGTTTAGAGATGTTTATTTGGCATTTGAAAAGCAAGTAGGTTACTTTTTAAGATACAAAAAAAGGGAGCACTTGGCTCCCTTCATATATAAACTATCTGAACTAGTTTATTGGTGGTGATCTTTGCAAGACGACTTGTCATCACATTTCTTCTCGCACATCTTTTTATCCTTGCAACAAGCTTTCATTTCGCCACCGATGAATTTTCCATCAGCACCAAAATGACTCATACACATTGCTTTTTCTTCTGCTGAACAACCCAAAGAATCACACATTTTAGCACACTCATCTTTGGTCATTGTAGCACATTTTGTCATGTCACATTTACCAATCATGGTTTGACCGTTCATGTGTGGATTGCATGTTTTCATAGCACCATGACAAGCAGCCATGTCGCCTTTGCATTCTTTTTTACCGTGACATTGTTCCATTTTCATGCAACCTGCATCGGTAGCTTTCTCAGAACCATGACCATCGCCCATAATTGGAGCAATTACGAGTCCAACAAGGCAAGTCAATTTAATCAAGATATTCATTGAAGGACCTGAGGTATCTTTAAATGGATCCCCAACAGTATCTCCGGTTACCGCTGCCTTGTGCGCATCCGAACCTTTGAAAGTCATTTCACCATTGATCATAACACCAGCCTCAAAAGACTTTTTCGCATTATCCCAAGCTCCTCCGGCATTGTTTTGGAAAATTGCCCAAAGAACACCAGAAACTGCTACACCCGCCATGTATCCACCAAGTACTTCAGCAGCTAATTTCATATCTCCGGAAATGTAACCCGTTCCTAGACCAATCAATATTGGTGTAACAATGGTTAAAGCACCCGGAAGCATCATTTCGCGCAAAGCAGCTTTTGTAGAAATTTCGACACATTTGCCATATTCCGGCGTACCCGTTCCCTCCATAATACCAGGGATTTCTCTAAACTGACGGCGTACCTCCATTACCATGTCCATAGCTGCTTTACCAACAGACTTCATAGCCAATGCTGAGAATACAACCGGAATCATACCCCCGACGAACAATGCTGCCAATACTGGAGCTTTGAATATGTTGATACCATCGATACCTGTGAACGTAACATAAGCCGCGAAAAGTGCAAGCGCTGTAAGCGCTGCGGATGCAATAGCAAATCCTTTACCTACAGCAGCGGTTGTGTTACCAACAGAATCCAAGACATCGGTTCTTTGACGCACTTCTTTTGGTAATTCACTCATTTCTGCAATTCCACCTGCGTTATCCGCAATCGGTCCGAAAGCATCGATAGCCAACTGCATCGCTGTAGTCGCCATCATCGCTGAAGCAGCAATAGCAACTCCATAGAAACCTGCTAAAGCATACGATCCCCATATTGCAGCAGCGAAAAGAATCACTGAAGAAAACGTTGAAATCATACCTGTTGATAGACCGGCAATAATATTTGTTGCTGCACCAGTAGAAGAATTTTGAACGATATCCATTACTGGTTTTTTACCCAGTGCAGTGTAGTATTCCGTGAAGAATGAAATCAAATATCCAACGGATAAACCTACTAACGTAGCGTAGAAAACGTTCATTCTGCTAACTTCAAGAACACCTTCTCCAAAGAAGGTCATTTTTAACGTCTCTGGCAACATCCAATCTACCAAGAAAAATCCTGCGGCTGCAGATAATATTATAGAAGAAATATTTCCAATGTTCAATGCACGTTGTACTTGTCCTTCTTTTGCATCGTTACTTGAAATACGAACTAAAAATGTTCCGATAATGGATGCGATAATTCCTACACCCGCAATCATAATAGGAAGTAAAATTGGACCCATTCCATTAAATGCGTCTTCAAACTTGCCTCCCTCAGCCATATCTCGGATTACATAGTTCCCTAATACCATCGATGCTAAAACCGTTGCAACGTATGAACCAAATAAATCGGCACCCATTCCGGCTACGTCACCAACGTTATCACCAACATTATCTGCAATTGTTGCAGGGTTTCTTGGATCATCCTCTGGAATACCTGCTTCAACTTTTCCTACTAAGTCAGCACCTACGTCGGCAGCTTTGGTATAAATACCGCCACCTACACGGGCAAACAAGGCTATGGATTCAGCTCCTATCGAGAATCCTGCCAATGCTTCAAGTACCATAGTCATTTCATCGTAGAATGGTTTTTCACCAGTAACAAATAAATTTACGAATACCATAAAGAACAAGGATAAACCTAGAACTGCTAAACCAGCAACGCCCAATCCCATTACCGTTCCACCACCAAATGAAACATTCAACGCTTTTGGTAATGAGGTTTTAGCAGCCTCAGTAGTTCTCACATTCGCGTCAGTTGCTACCCGCATACCAATGTTTCCAGCAATTGCAGAGAATATGGCACCAATCACGAATGCTGGAACAATTAGCCAGTGTGTTGTAGGTACAATTAAAGAAATACCAAACAATGCTGCTGAAGCGATGATAACAAAAATCAACAACAATTTGTATTCTGCACTAAGAAAAGCCATTGCGCCTTCTTTGATACTTTTTGCAATGCCTTGCATTTTTTCATCTCCTGGATTTTGTTTCTTTACCCATGACATTTTAACAAGCATGAACAATAATCCAATTAAGGCAAGTCCGATAGGGATATAAATCAAATTTTCTTTCATTTTAAATTGTTTATTTTAAACAGGGCGCAAAAGTAGACGTTTCTAGATACTTCTGCAAATTTGAACACTAAAAATAACGGGGTTGCCTACGCAAGGTATTGCTACAGGGTTACAAAAGGATAAAAATAAATGGGATCAGAACAAATTTCTGTTATGCAATCTTAGCTTTAATTTGATTTTTCATGACGGCTAATTCCATGGCACCACTCGTTCTCCAAAGGACTTCACCGTTCTTAAACAGTACAAAAGTGGGTACGCCTCGAACTTTGAATTGATCCGCAACAGCTGGGTTTTTATCTACGTCAATTTTTAAAATTCTAATCTTGGAACCCATATCCGCTTTCAACTGATCCAGAATGGGGTGCATAGTTTTGCATGGGCCACACCAAGTTGCGTAAAAATCGACCAGTGTTGGAATTTCAGATTTGATGATTTCTTTGAATTTGCCCATTTTTGATAGAATTTAATTGAGGTAGATTATAATGTATTGTTGAATTTTTTGAAAATGTAAAGTTTAAATTATCACAACATTATAAAATTATAAAAGAGTCTGTTGAAATCAAAGTATATTTGTTCGTGTTTGCATTGAAACAAATACTTTTTTCAATAATTAAATTACTTGCACTTTGGATAGTCGTTTTCGATGTGCAGCGTATTCTATTTTCCATTCACAATTGGTCAAAATTTGAAGGTGTTTCCATTCCTGAATGGCTGGGGGCTTTTATTTTTTCTTTCAGACTTGATTTGGCAACGGCAGCATTATTGAGTGTGATCCCTTTATTGTTTATCGTGATCAATGTTTTGTATCCAAATAAATGGATGCGTTACCTTTTTTATGGATCACTTTTTCTTGAAATGCTCGTTTGCATTTTTGTTCATGCTGGAGAGATAAACGCCTACCCTGAATGGAACCATAAACTCACAACACGCGTTTTTAATCACCTTTTGAATCCGGATGAGGTGGTTCGAACGGCAAACGGTAGTATGACCTTGTGGTTTATTGTTTATTCCATAGTGGAATTTTTTATTGCCTACAAAGCAACCAGATGGATTATGGATTCTTCCCTTGTCACACAAAATAATACAACATTGAAATGGTATGTTCATTTTCCGATGGGGGCAGGAGCTTATGGTATTTCTTTATTGTTGTTCTTATTAATTGGGAGGGGAGGATTTCAGCAAATACCAATCAATATAGATTCCGCCTATTATTCGAAAAATTACGTTACCAACGATTTATCAGTGAATTCCTTCTATTTTTTTGCAAAAAGTTTTTTATTGTATTCAAGAAGTGAGATAGGGGCACTTTTCAAAAAAATACCGGAAAAAGAAAGCAAAGCCACTTTAGCTGATTTCTATAATTACGATCTCAATCACGATCGTTACTTTTTGAAAACCAAAAGACCAAATATTGTTTTTGTAGTTTTGGAAAGTTGGACTGCAAATGCAATTGGAAGTCTATCAGGAGAAAAAGGTGCAACGCCCTATTTTGATTCGTTAACCAAGGAGGGCCTGTTGTTCACGAATATCTATGCCTCTGCAGGAACTTCTGAAATTGGCAATTCCACCATTTTTAGTGGGTACCCTGCATTGCCGGAAATATCAATTTCTATGCAACCTGACAAGCATCGAAAAATTCCTTGTCTAAATCAGGATTTGAAAAAATGGGGCTATTCCTCACATTACCTTTTTAGCGGAGATTTGAAATACGGCAACATAGGCAGTTATTTCACGGATCACGGATTTGATGAGCTTGCCGACGAAAAGGATTTCCCTAATGGAATTCCTAAAGGGAAGTTGAATTATTACGACGAAGACCTCTACAAACTTTTTATCGATAAGATCAATAAAACCAAGGAACCGTTTTTACATTGTGCATTTACGGGAAGTACCCACTCTCCATACGATTTTCCGCAAATAGGAACACCTACTTGGCAAGGAAGTGAAGCCGATTTTATGAGTTCAATGTATTATGCTGATAAGTGTTTGAGTGATTTCATTGAAAAATCTAAAAAACAGGCGTGGTATAAAAACACAATATTTATTTTCGTTGCCGACCATGGTCATGCTTCAGAACTTGTTAAAAATCCGAACTTGGGAGCCTATTTTCACATACCACTTCTGATTTACGGAGAACCATTGAAGCAAGAATACCGTGGACAACATATACCAACAATTGGTTCACAGGGTGATATTGCTCGTACTTTATTATATCAAATGGAGGGGGATTATAAACGTTACACTTGGAGTAAAGATTTGATGAATCCGAATTGTCCGCAGTTTGCATTGCACACCATAAACAGAGGTTATGGTTGGATATCTGACAAAGGAAACTTCAGTTTTAATATTGATGCCAATTATATTCACGACAACACCTTTACTAAGGACCAATTCAAACAAGAGGAAAAACGCTGCCAATCTTTTATGTCTTTGGTTTATGAGGAATATAAAGATCTATAGTGCTGGTAAAGCGGATTACCAAAAGCGGTTTATACAAATAGTCTTTGTTGCATTAATCGTTCGTTTAATTGCAGCTGTCTTTTCTCAAGGATATGGCATGCACGATGATCACTTTTTGATTGTTGAAGCTTCAGCTTCTTGGGCAGATGGATTCGATTACAATTACTGGCTGCCATGGACAGAAGGCAATAAAGGTGTCCCTGAAGGTCACAGCTTTACATATGTGGGACTCAACTATTTATTTTTCGCTTTTATGAAATGGATTGGGGTAATGGATCCGAAAACCCTGATGCTTTTAAATAGACTGATTCATGCTTGTTTTTCATTGGTAGTTGTAATATACGGCATGAAGATTACCGAAAAATTGTCCAATCAAAAAAATGCGCTCGTTGTAGGGTGGATTTTAGCATTACTATGGATCCTTCCGTTTGTTTCGGTTCGCACCCTGGTTGAAGTAGCAGCTATTCCCTTTTTGATGATGGGCGTTTGGTTGCTCCTCAATAATAAACAATTCTTACCTATTTTTTTTGCGGGTTTATTGGTTGGTATGGCGGTTTCTTTTCGGTATCAAATAGCTGTGTTTGCGATTGGATTGGCCCTGTATTATCTTATAAAAAAAGACTTTAAAGTCCTTTTCAATTTTAGCATCGGTGTTATTGCCATGTTCATGCTCACCCAAGGGGTGGTTGATTTTTTCATTTGGGGTTATCCTTTTGCTGAGTTTTGGAGTTATGTGAATTACAACCTTACGGAAGGAACAACGTATCTGCCCAATCAGAATTATTTGATGTATGTTCTGGTGCTTGTTGGCGTTTTCTTTATTCCGATGGGCGTGTTGCTGTTGATAGGTTTTTTCAAGTCTTATAAAAATCATCTACTGTTATTTCTTCCCACACTATTTTTTCTTGTTTTTCACACGCTTTACCCCAATAGGCAAGAACGCTTTATTTTGAGTATTCTGCCGTTTTTTATCGTACTAGGTGTAATGGGATATGACCGCTTCAAGGCAACAGGGTGGAAAAACAAAATTTGGAAATGGAGTTTTGTTATTTTCTGGGTGTTCAATACTTTCTTTCTCTGTATGACGGTTACGATGTATTCCAAAAAATCTCGTGTGGAAGCAATGTACAGCTTATATAATAATGGCATTTCGAACGAAAAAATATTAATGGAAGGTTCTGGAAGTGGGAAGGTTTCTATGCTGCCGAAGTTTTATGCCAAAAGTTGGGATTGTTTTGTAGCGGAACGATTAAAAGCAACCGATGATTTAAACGCATACACAGGTAAGGCCTTTGATTACATTTTCTTTTATGACGATAAGCATTCAAACAAACGTATTTCTGATTACAAAAAAATCTATCCAAATATGAGGTTGCATTTTTCGGCATATCCCAGTTTTATTGACCGCGTTTTACGACAACTTAACCCGAGAAACGCCAATGAGTATATCGAAGTTTGGAAAACAAATATTCCAAGGTAATTTTCAAATACCTAAATTTGATTTGTGAAAATCCTTGTTGTTCGTTTTAGCTCTATTGGAGATGTCGTATTAACTACGCCTGTATTACGTGCAATCAAGAACCAGATTCCCAATGTTGAGATTCATTTTCTCACAAAAATCGGATTTTTGCCACTGGTTGAGAATAATCCCAATTTAAGTAAGGTCTTTACCATAGACAAAAGCATTAAAGAAGTGGCATGTGCATTGAAAATCGAACGTTACGATTGCATAGTGGACCTGCACAACAATGTACGCACATTTTCATTAAAGTTTAAATTGGGGGTAAAAAGCTTTTCTTTCCCTAAATTAAATTTTAGAAAATGGCTACTGGTTCGTTTTAAGATGAATAGAATGCCCGAAAAACATATCGTAGATCGGTATTTCGAATGTGTTTCGAAATTGGGGGTGAAAAATGACGGATTTCCTGGTGAATTGTTTATTTCTCCTGAGGATCAAGTATCTGTGAAGGATTTCTTTGGTTGCGAAGAAAACGCTTTTGTAGCTGTTGCAATCGGTGCACAATTTCAAACCAAACAAATGCCGAATGGGTTATTGAAAAATGTACTGAAGGATATCCCATCACCAATCGTTCTTCTTGGTGGTAAAGAGGACGCACAAAAAGCATTGGAACTCATTCAGATGCTTCCTGAAAAGCAAATCCAATCGGCTTGCGGAATATTTTCTTTAATGCAATCTGCAAGTATTGTTAAAAAAGCCAAGATACTGCTAACCGGAGATACGGGGATGATGCATATTGCTGCGTGTTTTAACCGAAATATTGTAAGCGTTTGGGGTAACACCATCCCTGAATTGGGGATGTATCCATATCAACCCTCCCAAAAAGTACTTTTTAGTATTCATGAAGTGGATACGTTATCCTGTAGACCGTGTTCGAAAATAGGTTTTCAAAAATGCCCTAAGGGTCACTTCAAGTGCATGAATTTGCAAGATGTTGATGCTATAAAGACAGATTTAATTCAAAGGATTAATCTTTGATTTCAAATAGCTTTCTGAGTTCTGTAGCTTCATTTGGATTCATTTTTCCAGCAAGAATCAAACTCAATTGTTTTCTTCTTAAAGCGCCCTCATACCTTTCAATTTCTTCAGCTGTTTCAGGAATTAATTCAGGAACTTGAATAGGATTTCCATTCTGATCCACAGCAACAAAAGTGTAAATAGCTTCATTACATTTTTCTCGTTGTCCGGTAACCTGATCCTCAACAAAAACATCCACAAAAATTTCCATTGATGAATTAAACGCTCTCGAAACTTTAGCCTCCAAAGTAACAATTGATGCGTGATTTATGGGTTTCTGAAAAGAAACGTTATTAACTGAAGCTGTAACGACTACTCGCTTCGAATGCCTGTGCGCAGAAACACTGGCAATGACATCCATCCATGCAAGAAGTTGCCCTCCAAATAAATTTCCTAATGTATTGGTGTCATTTGGCAAAACCACCTTCGTTGAAATCGATAACGTTTCGGATGCTTTTCTTGGTTTCATTCTTTTTTTTTCAAAGGTAATAGGAATGCAAGTCAAATTGCTTCTTTTATACTTTTTTAAATAAAACTTCAGTTTCTCTTAACCAATGCAGGTAGATTCATGCTGGTCTTATGCTTATATTTGTACCAAAATTTTTTGATATGATGGATCAACTTATTAAAGCATTTCCGCAACAAATTCTTGAATCTCTTGAAATAGCTGAGCATTCTAATTTTTCATTACCCAAAAACAACATTACTCAAGTAGTGGTTTGTGGTATGGGAGGATCAGGCATTGGTGGAAAAATTGCTTTACAATGGGTAATTGACGAAATAAAAGTCCCTGTTGTTTTGCACAGCGATTATGGCATTCCGAATTTTGTCAATGCCAATACTTTGGTTATATGTTCCTCCTATTCAGGAAATACAGAAGAAACGTTATCCTCTCTTGAACAAGCGCATCAAAAAGGCGCCTACATCATCGGTGTATGTTCGGGGGGTAAATTAATGAAATTTTGCAACAATCACGGATATACCTGCGTAGCGCTTCCTGGAGGTAATCCGCCAAGAGCCGCACTTGCTTATTCGTTAATTCAACTTGTAAACATTCTTACCAAACACGGATTAATTTCAGCTATTCATCTTGGTCAAATTCGCACAGCAAGTGACTTCTTATTGGAAGATCAGTTAACTATTCAGGCTGAAGGTAAGACAATTGCTGAGTTCCTTTTGGGCAAAGTTGGTGTTGTTTATGCCGGACCTTTTTATGAAGGAGTAGCTGTTCGCGCGCGTCAACAGTTTAATGAAAATTCCAAAACACTCGCCATTTGTCATGTTATTCCAGAGATGAATCACAATGAACTACTTGGTTGGGAAGGAGGCGACAATCGTTTTGCAGTATTGTTTTTGAATTCTTCGGATTTAGATAAACGCAATGCCGCGCGATTTGCTTTTACGAAATCTTTTGTTTCAGGAAAAACCGATTTTGTGAAAGAAGTTTTTGCAAAAGGGAATAACCGTATTGAGAGATCGCTATACCTTATTCATTTGGTCGATTGGGCTTCTTATTACATTGCTGAACTGAAGCAAATTGATGCTGTTGACATTACCGTGATTGAGGCCTTGAAGAAAGAACTTGCAGCACAGTAACTACGATGTCTCCTGAAGTTGAATGTATTGATCTTGGTCTTATAGACTATAAAGAGGCTTGGGATCTACAGGAAATCTTGTTCAAGAAAATAATTGATCATAAAATCGTTAGGAGATCAAATGAATCACTTGCTGTTCCGAGGAACTATCTTTTAATTTGTGAGCATCCTCATGTTTACACACTAGGTAAAAGTGGTAAAGAAGATCATTTACTGTTAAATGCATCAGAACTCGATGAACACGAAGCAACGTATTACAAAATAAACAGGGGAGGAGACATTACCTATCACGGTCCGGGTCAGCTGGTGGTTTATCCCATTTTTGATCTGGATCAGTTCTTTACCGATATCCATAAATACATGCGATTCCTTGAGGAAGCAGTAATTCGAACCTTGGAAGAATTTGGTATCCATTCCGGTCGTGTTGAAGGACTTACTGGTGTATGGATTGATTACAACCTTCCTTCAGCACGAAAAATTTGTGCTCTCGGCGTTAAAAGTTCTCGATGGGTTACCATGCATGGAATCGGATTCAATGTGAATACCAATTTGAATTACTTTACGCACATCGTACCCTGTGGTATTGATGATAAAGCCGTTACATCGATGCAAAAAGAGCTGGGTTATGGCTTAGATTTCAAAAAAGTAAGCATGATTTTAAACCATAATTTAAAAGAACTTTTTGGATTCACTTTCGTCGAAGGCGATCGAACTAAACTTTCGTTATAGTTTCGAACGCATAGTCCAAGCAATTAATGTAGATCTTTCTTTAGCCAAATTGGCTTTTTCCCCTTTAAAATATTGATTGATCGTCTCATGAAACAATTTTAGCCATTGATCGAAATCCGATTCCTTGAGCGTTAACCTTGAATGGGCTTGCATCATGTTGTTTGAATATCCCGGTTTGTCGAGCAAAACAAAAGCCCAGAAATGTGCAACATTTGGTAGGTGAGCATCTAAAGGTAAGGAAACGAAAAAATGACTTATTTTTTCATCAATCAATAGTTTATCGTAGAATTTTTCAATCAGGAAAAGACAATCTTCATAGGTTTCTATATCCTTCACGTGATACTATTTAAACCAACCGGCATATTTGACATAGTTTTGCGAAATGCGTTGCACTTCACCTTCAAATAGTTCAGGACTTAATGTTTTTACTTTTTTAGCCGGAATACCGGCATAGATACTCCATGATTCAATGTGTGTTCCTTCAAGAACAACAGCCCCTGCAGCAACAATACAATTGGATTCAATAACGCAGTTGTCCATGACGATTGCACCCATCCCAATCAATACGTTATCATCAATTTTACAGCCGTGAACTAAGGCATTATGTCCAATAGAAACATTGTTCCCGATGTGTAGTTTTGTCTTTTCATAGGTACAATGTAAAACTGCTCCATCCTGAATGTTGACGCGATTACCTATTCGAATGCTGTTTACATCACCACGAACTACAGCATTGAACCAAACAGAACATGCGTCACCCATTTCAACATCACCAACTACAGTTGCATTGGGGGCCAACCAGCAATCTTCTCCTAAAATAGGGGTATGGTCTCGACACGAAAGAATTAATGCCATAAGGGTTCTTATTTTGACAACAAAGGTAAAATTTGAAGCAATTGATTCATTAAAGTACATTGAAAAAAAGATGCGTAATACAGTTAAAACAATCGCCTTAATTTCAAAAAGGTACGACTTTATTCCATTTTTTGCTCCTTTGCAAGATTTGAATAGGCATAATTAACTTTTAACCTGAGCGCTAAAACTTGTAATGCTTGCATAAACCCCTTCGTCCGATTAAAATTATGATGAATATCATTTTTTACTGCTAAGGCGGCAATTACTTTTGAGGTTATGAAGTGAATTATTCGCTATGTATAAAGCGAATAGTTCGTAACTTCGTATAGATAAATTGTTTAACCTAAAAATATACTATGCCGTTTTATCATAAACTCGGTCAGTTTCCGCACAAACGTCACACGGTTTTTAGACAGCCGGACGGCAAATTATACCATGAGGAGCTCTTCGGAACCATTGGTTTTGATGGAATGTCTTCCTTATTGTACCACATTAATCCTCCAACGATTGTAAAGGAGTTTTTGGGAACCAAAGATGTCAAGCCCGTAGTTGCAGAAGGGAAAAATATGAAAATGCGAAGCTTCATGGGATTCCATGTGGATTCAACTGAAGACTATCTTGATAGCCGTAAACCTATGTTGGTTAACAACGATTGTTACATTGAACTTGCGGCACCTCAACAATCCATGACA
Source organism: Crocinitomicaceae bacterium (assembly GCA_044349985.1). GTDB lineage: Bacteria > Bacteroidota > Bacteroidia > Flavobacteriales_D > Crocinitomicaceae > M0103. Next base: position 2,911 of record JBILIM010000009.1, on the reverse strand, counting down.
GCTTATTTTTACAAGAATGCTGATGCTGATGAAATTTTATTCATTCATAAAGGTTCAGGAAAGCTTAAAACCCAACTGGGGAATATCACTTTTTCTTATGGAGATTATTTGGTTATTCCGAGAGGAATGATTTATCAATTGGAATTCAATGACGAGAACAATCGTTTGTTTATCGTGCAGGCATTCAATCCCGTATACACACCAAAGCGTTATCGAAATTGGTTTGGTCAGCTTTTGGAACATGCGCCTTATTGTGAGCGTGATATACGCCCTCCTCATGAATTGGAACCGCAACAATTAGTAGGCGATTTTTTGGTAAAAATTAAAAAGCAAGATGTATTGTACGATTACATTTATGGTACACACCCTTTTGATGTAGTCGGTTGGGATGGATTCAATTATCCATATGCATTTTCAATTCATGATTTTGAACCTTTAACAGGTCGTGTGCATCAGCCACCACCAGTCCATCAAACTTTCGAAACTTCAGGATTTGTATTGTGTTCATTTGTACCACGAATGTATGATTATCATCCTCAAGCAATTCCCGCACCTTATAACCATAGCAATATTGATTCAGATGAGGTTCTGTATTACGTGGATGGCGATTTCATGAGCCGAAACAATATTGAGAAAGGACAAATCACTTTGCACCCTGCTGGAATACCGCATGGTCCGCATCCTGGAGCCTATGAGCGCAGCATCGGTAAGAAAGAAACAGAAGAACTTGCGGTGATGGTGGATACGTTCAGGCCATTACAACTTACAACTAATGCTATGAACATAGAGGTTCAAGATTATTACAAATCATGGTTACACGATTAAAAATTGAATAATGAGTAAAGAAATAAAAAACGTTGAATACGGATTAGAGAAAATATTTGAAGGTGCTCAAGACTTTCTTCCCCTTCTCGGGACAGATTATGTCGAATTTTATGTGGGTAACGCGAAACAATCGGCACACTTTTATAAAACGGCTTTCGGTTTTCAATCATATGCCTATGCTGGACTTGAAACGGGAATGAAAGATCGTGTATCCTATGTGCTCAAACAAGACAAAATCAAATTGGTTTTAACCACCGCTTTAAAGAGCGATTCACCTATTGGGGAACATGTTAAAAAGCATGGAGATGGTGTAAAGGTTGTTGCACTTTGGGTTGAGGATGCTACAAAAGCATGGGAAGAAACGACAAAACGTGGTGCCAAATCATTCATGGAGCCAACAATAGAAGAGGATGAACATGGACAAGTAGTACGTTCGGGAATATACACCTATGGTGAAACGGTGCATGTTTTTGTGGAGCGTAAAAACTATAGCGGCTTGTTCTTACCTGGTTTTCAAAAATGGGAGTCCGATTACAATCCAACCCCGGTGGGTCTGAAATTTATAGATCACATGGTTGGAAACGTTGGCTGGGGAGAAATGAATACTTGGGTGAAATGGTACGAGGATGTAATGGGATTTGTGAATTTCCTTTCTTTCGATGATAAGCAAATCCATACGGAGTATTCCGCTTTGATGTCGAAGGTAATGAGTAACGGAAATGGCCGCATTAAATTCCCAATTAACGAGCCTGCAGAGGGAAAGAAAAGATCGCAAATTGAAGAGTATTTGGATTTTTATGAAAGTCCAGGAGTTCAACACATTGCGGTTGCAACAGATAACATTGTTGAAACTGTTAAACAATTGAGAGCGAGAGGTGTAGAGTTTTTATCCGCCCCGCCAAGAGCATATTACGACGCGATACCAGCACGTTTAGGTGAGCATATGTCGATGATGAAAGAAGACATTTCTGAATTGGAAAAATTGGCAATTCTTGTTGATGCCGACGAAGAAGGGTATTTGCTTCAGATATTCACTAAACCTGTTGAGGATCGTCCTACCTTATTTTATGAAATCATTCAAAGAATGGGCGCCAAAGGTTTTGGTGCAGGTAATTTTAAAGCACTGTTTGAATCCATCGAACGGGAACAAGAAAAACGAGGAACATTATAATCAACCAACCACTCTGATTAGATAAAAAAAAATGGGCAATTTAAACTGCCCATTTTTTTATGCGTGTTTGCGAAGTTATTTTAAAACTGTAAATCGATCTTGAATCAATGTACCACTCAACATAACTCTTATAAAGTAAGTTCCTTGATTGAGTGTTGACGTGTTGTATTCAAAATGCGTATCATCAATAGACTTGAATTCGATAGTTTTTCCAAATACATCGATAACTTCAATAGATTGAATGGTTCCGTTTTTAGCGTTTATATTCAATATGTCCATTGTTGGATTCGGATACAATTGCAATGCAAGTTCATTTGCGTTTTCATCCACAGAAGATACATTCTCAACGGTGTAAGATGCTGATGTAACACAATCATTTGCATCCGTAATAGTCAAGGTATAGGTTCCTGGCGATAAATCCGTCAAATCCTGTGTTGTACTTCCATTTGACCAGCTGTATGAATAGGGACTCGTTCCTCCAGTTATTGTAGCGTCAATTTGACCCGAATTTGATGTTGTATGTACAACAACGGCATTCAAAATTAATGCTTCAAGAGGTTCCGATACGGTGTAAGCACCTGAGGTAGTGCAACCATTGTTGTCTTCAACGATTACCGAGTAGGTTCCTGCTTCAAGGCTAAAAACATCTTCACTACTGGCATTGTTTGACCAATCAAAAGCATTCCCTCCAATACCGCCTGTTACAGAAAGATCAATTACCCCGTTGTTTCCGCCGTGACATGAAACATCAGAAACCACTGAATTTAGAAGCAATAAAGCTGGTTCATTAACTGTGATGGTATTTTGTTTTACACACCCATTCGCATCTTTGACATAAACCACATAGTTTCCTCCATTTAGATTATTGAATGTATTAGAAATTTGGTAAGTGGAACCCGTTAAACTGAAATTTAA
>JBILIM010000008.1:0-15215 GCA_044349985.1 Crocinitomicaceae bacterium | reverse complement strand
TACAAGGGCTGTGCTATCCGAAAAATCGACCAAATCGTAACGGTTTTGAACATTATTGATTACCCTTCCTTTTTCAAAACAAACAGGATTGCCAACGTAAAATTTCAACTTAGTAAAGGTTATCCAGTAGTCTTTTTCCAAAAATATTTTTTTTCCTTGTACAATTTCATTTTCACCATAAAGCAAATTGAATCTCAATTTGTATGAACGATCCTGAGCATTGCAAAGAAAGGTAATACTAAAGAACAAAAACAAGAAATTGTATTTAATCATGCTTTGGAGGGGGAAGATTTTTATGAAATGTATGCGTTATAGCATCAACCAATTTTTGCTTTTGTGCCGTGTTGCAAATTTTAGCGACATCTACAAAATGTTGGAAGGTCATTTTTTCTATGTATTCGTGTCGCTCTGAAAGCTGGTTAAGAATGGAATTGGAGATTACTGTATCTACCGATGCCTTTTTTAGCAGATTAAAAAGTGAATCATTTAATCGCCGATTTTGATCCATCAATTGATCCTTTATTTTAAAATGTTTTCTTTGCAAATCCAACACAGCTTCCTTTTGCTGACCGTTCATCTGAAGTTGGTCAACCAATTCAAAACGCATATCGCGATGCCCCCTTTTGGTAAAAGTGATGTATAGCGTTACACCATTGATGAGCACCAAGAAAACAATGAGTAATTTATAAATGGTATCTTTTTTCATAATTCTTTATTAATGTAATTAAAATAGTACAGTAACTCGGATGAACCATTGCTTTCAGATGTCTGATGTATGGTTATCCAAGAGAATAAATTGAAACCAAGTACAATGATTACTGAAGCAGCCAGATATAAAATTGATTTCAACTTCAATGAATCCGATTGATAGCATTGATTGGGAATATCGCAAAGCTTTTGCAAAAGCTGTTCAGAAAGCACAACATCTTTTTTTCGTTTATTGCTTTCTAAAACTTTATCAGTCCATGTTTCTATTTCCATATTACATCTATTTAGTTGATTTTTTAGCCATTCAATTGCGCCATTACGAATAATAATTTTGATAAACTGATTTTAAATCTTTTATTAAATTCTGTCTAGCACGAAAAATAAGTGATTCCACGGCTGCATGCGATAGCTCCATAATTTCGGCGATTTCTTGATAGGTAAACCCTTCAAATTGCTTCATCGTAAAAGCTATCCTTTGATTTTCTGCAAGTTTATCAAGTGCTGAGAACAATAACTTTCGATATTCCAAATTGACTAAAGCGTCTTCTGGATTTGAAGAAGATTCAAACGAAACATTTTGATTGGCAAAATCAATTTGCACTTTTTGACCCGAGCGTTTTAAGCGTTTATTCTTTCTCAAATTTTCACAACATTGATTTACCGTAATCCTGTATATCCAAGTGGCAAGGGAGGCGTTCCCTTTGAAATCATTGATGGATTGATAAACTTTTGTAAAAACTTCTTGGGTTAAATCCTCTGCATCCTCAAGATTTTTAGTGAAGGATATGCATAAATTCAGCACTTTTATCCCGAAAGTATCCACCAATTCAGCAAAAGCCTTGTTGTCTTTGTTTTTTATTCTAAATACTAAATCGTTGTTCACCACTTATTGAGATGACAATTTCTAAAAAATCTTGTGTTCTAAAAAACAAGTTAAATTGAACGGGTCATTAAATACTTGGCAAGACCTTTTAATCGTGACTTTGAACTTTCGTCTTTTTCTATTTGATCCAAGTGTAACATTGCGCGGTTATAAAAGTGTTCCATAATTCCCTCGCATACAGATTTAACGTTAAGATCATCATAGATGAGTCTTGTTAATGCTACTTTTCTTTCGGAATTGGTTTCCTTTGACAAATTTGCCAATTGCGCGCTGGTATTTTCATCGCACAACTCCAGGGCTTTCAGATTCAATAAGGTTTTTTTATCTGCGATTACATCTCCACCGACCTGTTTTCCAAATTTTTCAGGGTCTGCATACAAGTCTAAAATATCATCTTGAATCTGAAAAGCAATTCCGATATTTTGTCCAAATTGATACAAATTGTTTCGATCTTCTCTTGGAGCGTCAGCAATTATCGCCCCAAATTCTAGTGCACATCCGAGCAAAACAGACGTTTTCAAACGAATCATTTCGATATATTCCTCAACAGTAACATTAGTTCTGTTTTCAAAATCCATGTCCAATTGTTGTCCTTCACAAACTTCTATTGCTGTTCGATTAAAAACGTCAATAAGTTCTTTCAAATGTCGCTCTTCCTGTTGAACCAATAATTGATAAGCCTTAACAAAAAGGACGTCACCGGATAAAATTGCGATGTTCGGATTCCATTTAACTTGTATGGTTTCTTTATTTCTCCGTAATGGTGCTTGGTCCATGATGTCATCGTGGATCAGTGTAAAGTTATGAAACACCTCCACCGCAAGTGCTGCGGGCAAGGCTGACTCACGGGTTTTACCGTACATTTCCGAAGCCAACAAGGTAAGCACAGGGCGCAAACGCTTACCTCCAAGATTTAAAAAGTACTTAAGCGGATCGTAGAGGTTCTCTGGTGTAATTGGAAAATGAATTCCAGATAATTCTCTTTCAATTAACAGCGAATATTCAGCTAAGCCCTCCATTAATTTTTAATCAAATTCATAAGATAACTGCCATAACCACTTTTAAGCAAAGGCTCAGCGATATTTTCAAGTTTTTCATCAGAAATGAATCCATTCAAATAGGCTACTTCTTCAATACAACCTATTTTCAATCCTTGACGCTCCTCAATAACTTGAACAAATTGTCCAGCCTGCATTAAGGAATCAAAAGTACCCGTGTCCAACCAAGCAGTTCCTCTGTCTAAAACGGCAACTTTTAGTTTTCCTCTTCGCAAATATTCTGCATTTACATCTGTGATTTCATATTCACCTCGAGCTGATGGCTTCAAGTTTTTTGCAATATCAACAACCTCATTATCATAAAAATATAAGCCGGGTACCGCGAAGTTAGATTTTGGAGATAATGGCTTTTCTTCAATAGAAACAGCATTCATTTGTTGATCAAACTCCACCACGCCATATCTTTCTGGATCTTTTACGTGATAAGCATAGACAACACCTCCATCGGGATTATTGTTTTCTTTCAATAAACTATCCATTCCTACGCCGTAGAAAATATTATCTCCCAGAATGAGTGCTACCTTATCTTTTCCAATGAACTTTTCGCCAATAACGAATGCTTGAGCAAGACCATTCGGGATTTCTTGAACAGCATATGAAAAAGAGCATCCCAATCTTTCGCCATCACCCAATAATTTTTCAAAATTTGGAAGATCGTGAGGGGTAGAAATAATTAAAATTTCGCGTATTCCTGCGCTCATCAAAATTGAAAGCGGATAATAAATCATCGGTTTATCATAAACAGGCATCAACTGTTTAGAAACTGCAAGTGTCAAAGGGTGAAGCCTGGTTCCAGAACCACCCGCTAAAATTATTCCTTTCATTCGGATTCAGGATTGTCTAACTCTTTAGATTCTGATCGGCTTTCGTTTGAATCTTCTTCTTTTACTTCCAATTGAAATAAATCAAAATCGAGTTCTTCATCGTAAAGTTCAAACATTGGTTCTTCGAAGGACTTAGTTGTAACTCTTCTCTCCAATGTCATAAGTAAACAAGGCAAAAGCAATAAATTCGTAAACAAAGCAACAAAATATGTTATTGCAGATAAATATCCTAATGCTTGTGTTCCTCCAAAATCAGAAAACACAAATACGATAAAACCAAAGAACAAAATAACAGAAGTATAGATGATACTCAATCCTGTTTCTTGAATTGAAATCGCAATACAATCCTTAAGGTCCCATCTTTTATGATTGAGTTCTTGACGATAGCGCGCTAAAAAGTGAATTGTATTATCCACTGTAATCCCTAATGCTATAGAGAATATCAATAAAGTTGATGGTTTTAATGGAATATGGAACCATCCCATGATTCCTGCAGTGATAATCATTGGAATTAGATTCGGAATCATCGATACAATAACCATGCGGATTGAAGCAAATAAAAGACTCATTAGTGCGGCAATTGAAATCACCGCAAAAAGTATACTTGAAACAAGATTCCACACCAAATACTGCGTTCCTTCTGAAACAACCACGGATGTACCGGTAAGCGTAACGTCATAGTATTCATTATCAATTGCCTTTCTCAATTGTGATTTGAACTCAGGTTTACTGTAGTATTTTTTAATTAATTCCGGATCGGAGTCGAATTTAAACTGCAGCTCTTCATTTTTATTCGATACGACAGCTGTTAACGAATTGTATATTTTTGGCCTTCCATTAAGGATGGAATCTATGTAGTTGTTTTTACCCTCAGAAAGAAGGTTGAAATATCGTTCAACATCTATTTTATCGGGATTCAAAATGCTATCAATTTTCTTGGAAACATTCGCAACTTTATCAGAAATCTCGTAAGCTCCAGCATCTTTTATTTGTGTGCGAATTCTTAATATAAATTTTGAAGTATCTGCAAGCTCCTTAATCGAAAATGCATTGTTATTCGTCATTTCGAAATTTTCGATGTACTTGGCTAATCTCTTTTTATCTCTGGTGGAAAAGATGGTATATCTTTTAGGATTGTTATCGAAATAAGCCATGTTGATGACCTTAACAAAATCTACAATGGAGACGCTTTTGGAGAAGTCTTTATCTTCAGCGAGCATATTTTGAACAGCCTCTACTCTTTGAAGGGTACCTTTTTCAAACAAACGTCCTTTTTGCTTGTAGTTCACCATAATTTCAAAAGGAACCGCTCCTCCGAAATTGGCTTCCATAAACCGTATATCTTTTGCAATTGGATCATTTTGCGGAATATCTCCAGTGATGTTTCCAGTCACCTTCATTTTGAATATACCGAAGCCAAAAAATACAGTCAACGCTATTGTGATAAGATATACCCATGGTCTTTTGTGCACGGTGATGTATACCAATTTATTTAGAAGACCAACTGCTAACTTACGATCTAAATGTCTCAGGTGACGTTCAGGAGTAGAAGTTAAAAATGAGGCAAAAACTGGGATCAAACAAAGTGATACCACGTAACACATCATGATATTTAAGGTGGAAATTACCCCAAATTCAAAGAATTTATCCGAATTGGTAAACAAGAAGGTAAGAAAACCTAAGGCAGTAGTAACGTTCGTTAGGAACATTGCTATACCCGTTTTGCTTACCACCCGATTCAAGGCTTTGGCTCTGTTTCCATGAAGTGCTAATTCCTGATGATATTTATTGTAGAGATAGATACAATTGGGTATCCCGATAACAATCATTAGTGGAGGGATCAAAGCCATCATTACAGACACGTGATATCCAAATAGCGCAATTGTTCCCATTGCCTGAACCACGGAAACTCCCACTACTGTCATACAAATAAGAACGGCTCTGAAAGATTTGAAAAATAAATACATTAGAATGGCACTTACCAGCATGGATAAGCCGATAAAAATGTACATCTCAGATTGAATTCTATTGGCTAAAACCACTCTCAGGTAGGGTAATCCTGCATAATGGATTTCACCTACATTTGCCATTGCTTTTTCGGCCAATTTTTGTATTTCAAAAACGACTTTAGATTTTTTAATATCACCCAAGAAACTCTCTTCAATATTGATCATCATTAAAGAGACATGTGTAGAATCATTGTATAAAACATCTTTGTAAAGCGGATTTTGCTTTATTTCCGATTTTATTTCTTTCAATGATTTTTCGTGGTAATCTAAATTGAGATCTGAGAATATTTTTTCAGGAACAAATCGATTTTCTTTTTTATTGTTTTTAATCTTAACTAATGTTGCTTCCGAAACAACAGATTCAACGCCCTTTAACTGGAGAATGGTATCGCCAAGTTTTTTCCACTTCAAAAAGTTTGCTTTCGTGTATAACGAATCGGACTTTAGTGCAATTACAAACGTACCACCGTCTTCCCCAAAATGGTCTTTAAAATCTTTGTAGTTCTTAGTAGTTGGTGAATCTTTGGGGAGGAGGATGCCGTATTTATTCTCCATTTTGATTCCCGTAACTGCATAATAGCCGAGATAAACAGTTATCAGGGTAATCAGTCCTAAAACCAAAAACCGGAACTTTAAAATAAAATTGGCTATACTATTCCACATTACAAGAAACTATAATTGCAAATTTAAGGGTGTAAAGTTAATGAAATCCGAGCATACGACAAAATTAAGGTTTTAAGTCTTCTTCGAGCCATCTAAAAAACTCACGTTGCCATACTATTGAATTCTGAGGGCTTTGTACCCAATGACCTTCGGTAGGAAAGTATAAAAAACGACTTTTTAAACCGAGTAATTGAGCAGCCTGAAAAGCCTGCATGCCTTCACTTTCAGGAACTCGGAAATCCATGCCGCCATGAATAACTAGAATTGGCGTATCCCAATTTTGAACGTATTTATGAGGGCTGTTTTTCTCATAATTTTCTTTATTGATATCCATCCAATACGGGCCACCTTGATCCCAATCTGCAAAGAATAATTCTTCTGTAGTTCCGTACCAACTTTCTAGGTTAAAAAGCCCACAATGCGCCACAAATGTTTTAAATCTTTTCTGATGAATTCCAGCCAACATGTATACCGAATAGCCTCCATAAGAAGCGCCGACTGCACCTAATCTTTGCGGATCTACATAGGATAAAGTTACTGCATCATCTACGGCGGCCAAATAGTCTTCCATTGCTTGTCCACCCCAATCTTTAGAAATGGCATCATTCCATTCTTGACCAAAACCAGGAAGGCCGCGTCGATTTGGGGCAATAACAACATATCCGTTCGATGCCATTAATGCAAGATTCCAACGGTAAGAGAAATACTGACTCACGGGACTTTGAGGACCACCTTGACAATATAATAATGCGGGGTATTTTTTGTTTTGATCAAAATCAGGAGGGAGAACCATCCAAACGAGCATTTCTTTACCATCCGTAGTTTTAACCCATCGCGCCTCAACGGTTGGTAAAATTAATTGATCCGTAATGCCTTTATTTACATTGGTTAGTCTGGTAATTTTTGAATTTTTGATATTCAAAACATATAAATCTGTAGGCTCAATCATGGATTGCCTTCCAAAATAAATTGCTTCAAGTCCAACGGAAATGCTTGTCACGTCAAAAACGCCTTCGGTAACTTGCTTAATAATTGGAGATTTCCCTTTTTTAAAGGTTATTTCGAACAATTGTACCGTACCTTTAACCGCCGAAGTAAAATAAAGTCTTTCACCATCAGGATGCCATGAAAAGTCAGTCACCGACAGATCAAGTTCATTAGTTACATTGGTTGTTGAGCTACCATCCTTTAAAATAATATCATTTTTATCAGATTCGAATCCATCTCGCGCCATGCTTAGCCAAGCCATTTGACCCTTGGAGTTAAAAGAGGGATTGGTGTCATACCCTTTGTATAACTCAGTTATGTTCTCAGTGGTTTTCGAGGCTATGTCGTATGCATATAGATCGCTATTGGTATGCAATGCAAATGCTTTACCTGTCATTTTCTTTGAAGTATACACAATCTTTTTTCCATCATTACTGAAAGTGAACTGTTCGGAACCTCCCATCGGTGGAAGAATACCATCGTAAGGTTCACCTTTTAATATATCTGTTCCAGAATTTGATACTTGCATTAAACTTTCGTCCACTTCATATAACATGAGGTGTCGTTTCTTATAATCATCGTAATGATCCCAATGCCTATACATTAAATCGTCTTCAATTCGAGCATTGGCAAGGGGTAAATCGGAATAGATTTCATTTACGGACTGCTTATATTCTGTTGCTTCAATGGTTACTAAATTTTTCCCATCGGGTGAAAGTTTAAATCCCTCTATTTCTTTATCTGTAAAACTGGAACATTGCATTTTATCTGTTCCATCAGGATTTATTCTCCAAATCTGCACCCTATTGTTTTCGTTGGATAAAAACCAAATGGAATTGTTTTTATGCCATTGTGCTTCGAATTCTGAAAAGTTAGTATTGGTGAGCTGAGCTATCGAGTTGTCCGTGAGATTGATAACAAATAAATCGGTATTGCCTTTGTTTTTATCGAGATCAAAACTTCGCTGACTGAAAAGTAAGTATTTACCATCAGGAGAAAGTGTTCCTCCAGAAATACGTTTCATTTTCCAAAGAAGTTCTGGCGTTAGCGTATTTTGCGCATTCCCGTTTATTATAAAGATCGACAAAAAAATGGTGAGCAAATATTTCATAATCATGCAATAAGACAAAAGGGCTTACTCCATTTTTTAAAAATGGTTGCAATTCGGCACTGAAAATATTGATCTTTTTGAGGCATGCACAATGGTTTAAGATTATGAATTAAAATTCTTTGCAACAACAGCTTAAGCTGAGATGAATAAAATTAGGAGTACCCTAAAAATATTCTTTATGAAGCACAAATAAAAAGAAGACCCATTCGCTTTTCAAAGGTCCGAAAAAAACAACAATTTGGTTAACATTGCAAACATTACACCGGTACCTATTGCTTCCATGCCAATGAGTTGACGTCTTGCTTTCTTCTCGTAACAACCCAGGTATGCCCTATCGCTGAACAATTCTTTGTTTTCGGACAGGGCTGCTGTTCGCTCACCGCTATATGGATTTGGACTTGCTATGGTAGTGCCAATCATAGCCAAAGGACCCAAAAACATTCCTAACACAATATGCTGTGGTTTTTTTCCATGTAATTTTTTTGCATCCATTTCTCCGCACAGGCAATTCGTGGAATCCTCATCAGCTGTATTCAAATTCGCACTATATACCAGATGGGTTCCATTTTCTAAGTCGATTGAATAAATTGCTGAAGTAGGGATTACATATTTTTTGCCTTCCATTTTAAAAACAACATCTGCATCGTTAATTTTCAAAATTTTACCATCAAATAACTTTTGATTATTGAGCCGAATAACATCAGCAGCAAAAGCGCATGTAGCAAACGAAAAAGCCACAATTAAAACCAATATTCTATTCATAACTGTAATTTAAAATTCGATTTTAGTTCTTATTTAACTTGATTCTTGACCTTTTACATTTAATTCTTTAAGCTTAATTTCTTTCAGCAATGCAATCCACTTCAACGATATCACCAACCATGCAAATACTTCCTCCTTCAAATAAATGATACTTTACCCAAATTTTACTGCCGTTTACAGGAGTAATAGAAAATTCAGATAAATTAACGGGTTCAAGACGTTTCCCATTTTCCAGTTCAATTACGAAACCGCAACCGTCCAATCCGGTCAGATCTTTAAAAGTAGCTTTCTCAGCACCTATACAATCTTTTTTACGGCAAGCCGAAAGAAAAATCAATAACAATGTCAGCGGGAAAATTATTTTTTTCATAAACTCTAATTTTAATTAAGGCATTTTAAAGAATATACGATCTAATACCACCTAAAGTAAATTTTGAAGATAATCTCTTTGGATGGACAGAACATGGGATTTATCAATATGATAGTTGATGAAATCACGTTCGTTTTACACCCCTTTTGAAAGCATGAAAACTAACAGATTTAAACAAAGTAGTAAAAGAATCAAGACACGTTGAAAAATGTAAAATCTTTTCATAGTAGGCACTTTCTTATCAGAAAGATAAAAAAAGAAAGATAAAATGCAAAAAACAGTAAGAAATAAATCAGCGAATAAAAAAATTCACAAAACAAACTATTTTAAAACCTGATTTTAGATCATTCCTTTAGCAGTAAGAATTCTTGCCATTTCTTCTTGTAGTTTTTTGGCTTCAAGCCCTGCTTTCTGTGAAAAATCGGTACCATTGGAAGCGTAAATAATACCTCTTGAAGAATTCACCAAGAGCGCACAATCTTTTCCCCAGCCGTATTTTGCAACTTCTTCAAGTGACCCACCTTGCGCCCCAACACCAGGAACGAGAAAAAAAGAATCAGGGGCTAAACCTCTTACGTGTTCTATTTCTTCCGCTCTGGTTGCACCCACTACGTACATTAAATTTTCAGGATTTCCCCAAGTTAAAGAGGCCTTAATTACACGTTCATACAATTTGGTTCCGGTTTTCTCCTCAAGCATTTGAAAATCGAGTGCCCCTTTATTAGAGGTTAGTGCCAAGAGAACAACCCATTTGTTTTCATATGCTAGAAACGGAGAAACACTATCCTCACCCATGTATGGTGCAACGGTTATCGCATCACAACTAATGGTTTCAAAAAAGGTTTTTGCGTAATAATTTGATGTGTTTCCGATATCTCCCCTTTTGGCGTCAGCAATAACAAAACAATTAGAAGGAATGTATGCAATTGTTTTTGCCAATGCGTCCCAACCTTTGGAACCGTGGCATTCATAAAACGCTGTGTTAGGTTTGTAAGCTACGGTATAATCTTTCGTAGCGTCTATTATGGCCTTATTGAATTCAAAAATAGGATCTTCAGTTTCTAAAAGATGTGGTGGTATTTTCGAAAGGTCTGGATCGAGACCTACACATAAGAAAGACTTCTTCTCAATAATTTGATTAACCAGTTCTGCTCGTGTCATACTGCAACTTCTTGACCTTTTAATTTCTCCGCATTTTCTGCAAGTTTCAGGGAATCAATCATATCCTTCAAATCTCCATTCATAAATGCACTAAGATTGTAAATTGTTTTATTGATTCGGTGATCGGTAATTCTTCCTTGGGGATAGTTGTAGGTTCTTATCTTCGCGGATCGGTCACCGGTTGAAACCAAGGTTTTTCGCTGTGCAGCACGCTCATTGTGCACGCGATCCAATTCTGCTTGATAAAGTCTAGACCTTAAAACAGATATGGCTTTTTCCAAGTTTTTATGTTGAGAACGTCCATCTTGACATTCTACAACGACACCTGTAGGAATATGTGTCAAACGAATTGCAGATTCTGTCTTATTGATGTGCTGACCACCAGCACCAGAAGCACGAAAAGTATCTTTTCTTACATCATTCATATCCAATTCAAAATCAACTTCCTCAGCTTCAGGAAGCACAGCAACCGTTATTGCTGAAGTATGCACCCTTCCTTGAGACTCTGTTTCTGGGACTCTTTGAACGCGATGTACACCCGATTCAAATTTTAACATTCCATAGATTCCTGCTCCGGTTACTTCCATTGATATTTCTTTGTACCCTTTAACAGAGCCCTCTGAGGAGTTGAGAATATCATATTGCCATCCCATTTCTTTAAAGAACATGGTATACATCCGAAAACAATCCTCAACGAAAATACAAGCTTCATCTCCTCCGGTTCCCGCGCGCAATTCCAGAATTGCGTTTTTATCATCTTCAGGATCTTTAGGGATGAGAAGCATTTTTATTTCTTCTTCTAAATGAGGTCTTTGGCTTTCCAAGTCATCTATTTCAGCTTTTGCCATTTCCCTCATTTCCTGATCCGTTTCAACCTCAAGAAGTTCTTTGGAACTTTTCAAGTTTCCAAGTAAGTTCTTGTATTGAACATATACTTTGTCAAGAATTTCGAGGTCTTTATATTCTTTATTTAACTTGACATAGCGATCCATATTGGAAATTATTTCTGGATCTACAATCATTGTACTTACTTCAATAAAGCGTATGTGAATCGCTTCTAATTTTGACAAAAGATCAGACATTTGGATTTAAAATTGAATATAAAGGTACTCAAATTCGAGTGACCCCAAAAAATTGAACTTATTAAAATGATTTGAATTCCTTATGTTTTTAGATTGCTACTCATAGGAGAACACCCCAAATGGTGATTCAATAGTTACCTTTTTTGATGCTGCAGCCTCCACCCGACCTACAATTTGAGCTTCAACTCCAAAAGATTTCGAAATGGAAATAATTTCGTTTGCAACATCTTGATTTACATACAACTCCATACGATGCCCCATATTGAAAACCTTATACATCTCTTTCCAATCCGTACCTGATTCTTGCTGAATCAACTTAAACAAGGGTGGAATTTCAAACAAATTATCTTTTACAATATGTAAATCATCGATAAAATGCAGCACTTTTGTTTGTGCACCACCAGAACAATGCACCATTCCATGAATTTCATTGCGATGTAATTCAAGAATTCTTTTAATTATTGGGGCATAAGTTCTAGTTGGAGAAAGAACCAATTTACCAGCATCAATAGCAACACCATCAATAGTGTCTGTTAAATTCCGTGTACCTGAATAGACTACCTCATCAGGAATCATCGGGTCAAAGCTTTCAGGAAATTCAGTAGCCAAAGATTTACTGAATACATCATGACGGGCAGAAGTCAACCCATTGCTTCCCATACCTCCATTGTATTCATTTTCATAATTTGCCTGACCAAAAGATGCCAAACCAACAATTACATCACCGGCTTGAATGTTGTGATTTGAAATCACATCCTCACGTTTCATTCGGCAAACAACCGTAGAATCAACTATTATTGTTCTAACCAGATCACCTACATCAGCGGTTTCTCCCCCGGTTGAATAAATTCCAATCCCATTTGCTCTTAGCGATGCTAATACATCTTCCGTGCCTTCTATAATTGCTGATAAAACATCGCCATTTATTAAATTTTTGTTTCGACCTATTGTTGATGATACGAGTATGTTGTCTACAGCACCAACACAAAGCAAATCATCAACATTCATTATCAAAGCATCTTGAGCAATACCTTTCCATACGGAAAGATCCCCTGTTTTCTTCCAATACATATATGCCAAGGAGGATTTTGTACCCGCACCATCAGCGTGCATAACGATGCAATAATCTGGATCACCTGTCAAATAATCCGGAATTATTTTACAAAACGCTTTTGGAAATATCCCTTTATTAATATTCTTTATGGCATTGTGAACGTCCTCTTTTCCGGCGGAAACCCCTCTTAAATTATATCTATTGTCGGACATGAAAAGTTTTGGCTCAAAGATAATAAGTATTCCATAATTACTTAAATCTATTCTTCAATCAACAATGTTTCTTTCAGAATAAGCTGTTTCAGCGTTTGTTTGTATTGCAAAAACTCGGCATCATTTGGATTGACATACGTAACAAAACCTACTTTTCCCATGAGGTGTTTTAAATAGTTCTTTTTGGTAATTCCAGTTTTCGAAATGTGCTCATCAAGACCAAATTTTTGTATGTAATATAATTGCTGCCTAATGCGATTTCTTTCATTGCGATGTGCTTGGAGTTTTTCATTAACCACAACGCCTGTCACCATCTGCCGCTGATTTTTAAGCATTAAACGACATTTCTTTTCATTTAACTTTAAGTTTTTCTCAGCAAGGCAATCTATAAGGTAAGATTTAAGTTCGGGCACATTAAAATCACCGGAAAAGCTCAAATCATCCGCGTAACGGGTATATCTAATTTTGCGAACGTTACAAAAATCACCTATTTTATTATCAATTGGCAACAGAATTAAATTAGAAAGATAAGGACTGGTTGGAGCGCCCTGCGGAAGGGTTCCAGATTTACAGCATAGCTTGGCCAAAAGATCAGAAAGTGCTTTAGTGTATCCCAAATTGAAAAAAATTTGTTCAACTTCTTCAACAGTTAAAGAAGGGAAAAAATTGAAAACGTCTGCCGTGAACAATTTCTTCTGATTCACATGAAATCGGACGTTGTGTTTCAAACCTTTTCCTTTTGTGTAAGCTTTAGCATATTTACTAATCTTTACTTTTGAAAGGATATTACTTAAAATCCAAGTTTGGATTTCTTTCAAATTAGGAAGCGGTTCGGAAATGCTTCTTGGTTTTCCTGTTTTTTTTGCAATGGTAAAACTCCTGTAATACTTAGAGGTATGCGTAATTGCTCTTTTGAGGTATTTTTCATCATAACCCAAAAGCAACGATAAGTGTTCGGTGTTGTAAATTACAGGAAGCCCTTGAACATTTATTTTTTTTGAATAATTCAAGCACTGATTGATAAAGTCATCCGTGTAACCATTTCTTTTGGCTTCTGCCGTAAATTCTGATTTGTATAGTTGAAAATTCATATCGTTTTGATTTCTTAAATCGAGCAGAATTACTTCTGCTCGCTGTAAGATTACGGGTTTGATTGGGCGAAGCTCTGCGAAGCACAATTCAAACCCGAAGCTTGAAAATCAGTTCACCTAAAGAACAATGACTCACTGTTCCGTGGATTAATGCGAAATGGTATCTATATTTTCAAAACCCATTGAACGCGGCGTGGGCAAATACAGTTTGCTCACGCTCCATTTGGTTATTTTATATTTCAAGTCTTTCTGAATCCATTTATTATCAAGAGGTCGTGAAGGCACCACTATTTTAGCAAATTCAGGAATCCTTCTTTTATAAAATGACGTGCCTTTAAATGATCCTTTAAGAACCGTTTGCGAAGTAAATTGAATGTCACTGTTCTTTTTTTTCTGCATTCGTACTTTTCTGTAAACATATAAAAGGGTACTTGAATAGTATTTTTTTTTCAATGAAACGCCTTATTTTTCTGTTGAGTGGTTTTAATAAAGTTAAAGATTGGCATTTTGAAAATGCAAAGCATTGAATGCCTAACTTTGTTTTTTCAAATCAATCCTATCATTTGAAGATAAAAAGTATAAATACTGTTGTTTTACTCGGAATACTTTCGCTTTCTTGTATTTTAATTGTACAAGTATTTTGGATAAGAAAAACTGTAGAAATACAGCGGACAAGTATTGCCATTCAGCATCGAGAGGACAGTTTGAATCAGCGCCAATTTTCCAAGGATGTTTATGTTGCACTTCAAAATGTACTGAACATTTTCTACGACGATAAAACGGACAATTCGGACATCAATGACGATGTGAAACAAGTCAAATCGAATTATTTCGTTGTAGATATAAATGATGAAATCAAAGGTTATGATATAATGGAGGTAGAACCGTTGCTCTTTTATCTCCAGACTTTATTGACAAGAGAATTGAACAATCAAACGATACATCAAGACTTCAAATATGGAATTTATGATTGTTTCAGAGACTCTATAGTTTTTGGAAATGTAGTTAAATATGAAAAAGCAAAAGGTTACGTGCCTGTTTCCGATAAAACTACAAACGAAACTGGTAAAAAATTAGATTGGAAACAAGATGGTCACTATTTTACGGTGATTTTTCCAAATGTTAAATTTGAATCCAATATAGATCCTCCTGATGCCATTTCACCTTGGATTTATGTATCCATAATAGGAATCTTGATATTACTTTTTTTTGGATATACCATCTCAATTATGATGCGTCA
>JBILIM010000218.1:0-4099 GCA_044349985.1 Crocinitomicaceae bacterium | reverse complement strand
TTTTGTTCTAATTCCTGGTCTCAAACCGAAACCCTCCCACTTTTTTTCAAAGTCAACGTTAATGAACTTACACCGAGCAGTGCTCAAAAACTTGACTCCCTTATTGAAATAGGAGATCTTACAGGTATAAAGTTATCAGGGTATGCAGATATGAGAGGCAATGACTCCATGAATCTACTTTTATCCAAATCTCGTGTGGATGCCATTCAAAACGTACTTAATTCAAATGGTTTTAACGTTTCCGAATCGTCTTTTTTTGGCGAAAACTATCCAACAGGTGGAAAGGATCAAAGCAATTTTGCATTTTGGCGAAGGGTTGATTTGTCCTATACTTTTAAAGAAACTAAAGCGAATGACTTAAGTACAATCGATATTGAAGCCATCAAAAACGGTAAACTTGAAGCTATTCCTTTGCAATTGGAATTTTATAATATGTCCGCTGACTTCATGCCTTATTCTACACCGGAATTGGAAAAACTCTTCAATTTTATGCAAAAAAACACTTCTGTTAAAGCGTTTATCAGAGGCCATGTTTGTTGTTCGGGTGGTGATGTTGCCAGTTATTATTCAACATTGCGGGCTGAGGCCGTGCACGATTATTTAATCAGTAAAGGGATATCAGCCGAAAGACTTACTTTTAAAGGTTTTGGAAATTCTATGCCTCTTGTTTGGCCAGAATTAACGGATGAAGATCAACAAAGAAACCGGAGGGTAGACGTTATTTTCTCAATGGAATAAAAACAAAAAAGGCCGTTTCGTAAAACAGCCTTTTCTTTATGATTTAATTTGCTTAATTTTTAATGACGCTCTTAATCACTTGCCCCTTGTCATTGCTAATCAATATCAAGTAGCTACCACTAGGCACATTCACAGTATTCAACGTTATTTTAGCACTCTCATTGAACGGTACAACTTGTAATTCCTGACCTACCATATTCAATAATGTCAATGTTCCTGAACTTGCAAATGGCATGTATACTTCCAATTGATTTTCAAAAGGATTGACAACAACCACATCGTTTTCCATTAAAACCTCTATTCCGTTTGAACCGAGCATTACTTGATCGCTAATAACAATCGTGTTGTAATTCATTGCTTTCTGTGAACAGAAAACCACTAAAGTCAATCCGTAAATACCATTTGCTGCATTCGGAATGGTATATACAACATTATAGCTTGCTACAGTTAAACCTGTTGAATCAACCAAGGTCCAGGTTACTAATAAAGAATCGGTTCCAATAACCGTTGAGTTTGTTACACTTGCAGAAGCTACGTTCTGATAATTTAAATTACAGTCTTCAATGGAATCAGCAGCAAGCACTCCGGTTACAACTCCTCCAGGGAACGGCGTATTATTGAAAACTAAAACGGAGTCCATTGCGGAAGCATCAGCTATTGTAACGTTATCACATGTAATGCATCCGTTTGCGTCTGTTACGCAAATTTGGTAAGTTCCTAAACACAAATTGTTAATGGCACTTGTAGTTGAACCTTGCCCCCAAGTGTATGCATAGGGTGATGTTCCACCTGAAACAAAGGCTGTTGCAGAACCATCACAACTAGAGGTATTTGTAGCGTCCGTTGAAGACACACTAAGTGTAAAACCGGCACATGGATTTGTGTTACCAGAACCGATAGTAAAAGTTAAGTTAACGGATCCTCCTAACATTGAATTTGCAGAAACAATGTATGTTCCCGGACATAAATTGTATACGTAAAGTCCACCTTGCTGAATCACGGCTCCACCTCCCATCCAAACTGTACTTGATGCCGTAAAAGTGGAATCAATCCAAGCCGCTCCATCACAAGCTGCCGGACTTGATGTATTTTGCGTGTAAACCTGAGCTTGAGAAAAAGCGATGTTGCCAACGAATAGAATGGCAAAAAGCGGAAGAATTGATTTTAATAATTTCATAATAAGCAGTTTGTTTTTTGTTTAAGACGGGCAAAGATTAAAAAAAGTTCGGTAACAAATCAAAATTTAACGACTCATTTTTTTCAAACCTATTCTTTTTCGAGCGATGTCCACTTCAATAACCTCAACATCTACATGTTCGTGCAATTTGATATAGGCGGCCGGATCTTCAACATAGACGTTGGACAAATTGGATTTATGAATCAATCCGTTTTCTTTAATTCCAATATTAACAAAGGCACCAAATGCGGTCACGTTGGTAACAATTCCTGGCAAAATCATTCCTGTCTTCAAATCTTCAATCGTTCGAATAGCATTGTTAAACTCAAGAATTTTGGCACTTTTTCGAGGGTCCCTAGAAGGCTTTTTTAACTCTTGTATTACGTCGTTGAAAGTGTAAGTATCAACGTCTTCAAAATCATCCTTTGCAACAGCTTCCAAAAGCGACGAATTGCCCACCAATTCCTTCACTTCAACTTTAAGTTTTTTGGCAATTTTGGCTACAAATGTATATTGTTCCGGATGCACCGCTGAATTATCTAGTGGATTGGTTGCTTTTGCGATTCTCAAAAAGCCTGCTGCCTGCTCAAAAGCTTTATCACCCAAACGTTTTACTTTTTTTAGCTCATTTCTGGATTCAAATGGACCAAATTCCTCGCGATGCGAAATGATATTTTCAGCAAGTGTTGGCCCCAATCCGGAAACGTAACTCAACAAATAGGCCGATGCCGTATTCAACTCTACCCCTACACGATTTACGCAGGAAACGACCACATCATCCAATGACGCTTTTAACAAGTTTTGGTTCACTTCATGCTGATATTGACCAACACCAACCGATTTCGGATCGATCTTTACTAACTCAGCAAGCGGATCCATTAATCTTCTTCCAATGGAAACTGCCCCTCGAACGGTCACATCGTAATCCGGGAATTCCTTTCTTGCAATGCTACTTGCAGAGTAAATAGAAGCACCATCTTCACGGACGATGAATACCTCAACATCTCTGTTAAATCTGATTTTTTTAATGAAACCTTCCGTTTCCCTTCCTGCTGTTCCGTCGCCGATGGCAATTGCCTCAATCTTATACGCTTCAACCAATTGCGCTATTTTCGCTTGTGCTGCGCCCATTTCCTTTTGCGGTGGATGCGGATAAATCGTACAATTTTGAATCAATGTGCCGTTTTCATCGAGGCAAACGACTTTACAACCCGTTCTAAAACCTGGATCGATAGCTAAAATACGTTTGGAGCCCAATGGGGGCGCTAAAAGAAGTTGATCCAAATTCGTTGCGAAAATTTTTATTGCAGCCAAATCCGCTTTTTCCTTGGCTTGGTTAATTACCTCCGTTTCGAGCGAGGACGCCATCATTTTTTTATAAGCGTCCTTGCAACATTCCGCTACAAGATTAGAACATGCATCGTTTCCTTTTACAAAAAACCTTTCGAGTAATTCTATAGCCTCCTCTTGATTGGGTTGCACTTTTAAACTCAACAAACCTTCCCTTTCTGCGCGATACAAGGCTAAAAAACGATGGGATGCACAGCGGTTTAAATCTTCAGAAAAATCGAAATAATCTTTATATTTCTCAGCTTCCGATTCCTTTCCTTTCGAAAGTTTGGAAACCACTCTTGATTTTCTTTCAAAAAGACTTCGAATGCGGGAACGTGCACCTGGATTTTCATTTATCCATTCAGCAATGATATCTTTAGCACCTGAAATGGCCATTTCCTCATCCGCTAACTCACCTTTCACAAATTTCTGAGCCATCCATTCTGGGTCTCCACCTCGCTGCGACATGATCATTTTTGCTAAAGGTTCAAGACCTAATTTCCTTGCCTTTTCTGCTTTTGTTTGCCTTTTTTGTTTGTAAGGCAAGTAAATATCTTCTAGAATCAACGGATCAAAGCACGTAATGATTTTCTCCTTCAATTCTTCAGTTAATTTACCTTGTTCTTCAATCGCATTACTAATGGTTTGTTGCCGCGAAATAATGTCGTTGTATTTTTTTTGAAGGTCCCTTATATTGGCAATTTCAACCTCATCCAGTCCGCCTGTTGCTTCTTTTCGATATCTTGCTATGAAAGGAACCGTTGAACCCTCATCCAAAAGCCTCAACGTATTGTTCACAGAACCATTAGTGATTCCTGACCTTTCTGAAATAAAATCGCTACAATTCACTGT
>JBILIM010000217.1:0-4112 GCA_044349985.1 Crocinitomicaceae bacterium | reverse complement strand
TTTCCAAAGAAAATTCAGGCACAACCTTTACAATTGAATTGCCGAAATTTGAAAGTGAAATCAATTCACAAGATAATATATCAACAGACTCAAATCAATAAGAATACATGCTGCGGCTGAATACAACAGGTAATTCATTGGCGCAACCGCAATGAGCATACTTAAAGTTACCATTGTTGGAATTACTACAGCCACCAATGCTAAAGTATCATTGATTGCGCCTAAACCAACAACTATACCTCCGAGACATCCAACAACTGTTAAAACGACGCAAATAATACCGAATCGGTTAAATTCGGCATGGGCAAACAACCTTTCGAGTCCGCTCATGTTTTTAGCTTTGATTTCCATATCCTCAATTTTTAATCAAAGTTGGAATAACTCCACTTTAAAAAAAATGACTAATACACTGAATTTTCATGACGGAAATCACGATTTATTGAAAAATCAAGATGCTTCAAAATGCCTTTAAGTGAATAATGTGTATTTTTCGGTGCTAAAATATTTTTAACTATGAAAATCAAGATTTATACTTTGCTCACCCTAGTTGCAATTTGCATTTCCCAGCAATTGACAGGTCAGAAAACAAAGATTGTTTCGTATGCTATCGAAAACGTTGATCTGCAAAACACGGCTCAACCCGGTCCGGTGCAAATACAAGCAAGTATCTTTAAGATTTTTAAACTCGATATTGAAACTCTGAAATGCGGATTAGAAGGCGTTACCTACAGAGAAGGTGAAATCAATGGGTTTGTTGGTGAAATTGCACTTCCTCATCCTGATGGAAGCATACGAAATTACACTGTCAAAAGAAACAAAACTTTACATCCCGATTTAAATGCCACGTTCAATGAAATCCGAACCTATGACGCATACGGAACGGATGGTTCCGGTGCATTCGGTAAATGGGATATCACACCACAAGGACTTCACGGGATGATCATGATTCCTGGCGAAAGCACCATTTTTATTGACCCCTACTTTAAAGGAAATACAGAATACTATATCGTATACAGAAAAGATAATTTCATTACCAATAAAGTCAAATCATGCTTGTTTGAAAATCCAAACGATGAAACTTCTGGAAAAACTGGACCTTCAGTAAAACTTGCTTTTGGTACATGTGAATTGAGAACCTATAGACTTGCCCTTTCAGCCACTGCGGAATACACCACTTTCCATGGTGGAACTGTTGCTTTAGCCCAAGCCGCTCAAGCTACCTCAATGAACCGTGTTAATGGCGTATACGAAAAAGATATTGCCATCACAATGGTTATCGTACCGAACAACAACAATTTGATCTACACCAATGCAGGAACCGATCCTTTCACAAATGGTACACCTGGAACCATGATCAATCAAAATCAAACAACTTGTGACAATATAATAGGCAGTGCGAATTACGATATAGGTCATGTTTTCGGCACAAACAGTGGCGGATTAGCGGGATTGGGTGTTGTATGCACCGGAGGACAGAAAGCTCGAGGTGTTACAGGGAGTTCTGCTCCAGTTGGAGACCCTTTTGATATCGATTATGTAGCCCACGAAATGGGTCATCAATTCGGAGGAAACCACACACAAAATAACAATTGCAACAGTGTTAATGCAGCACGACGAGAACCGGGAAGTGCCAGTACTATAATGGGTTATGCCGGAATTTGCGCACCGAATGTACAAAATAACAGTGACGATTATTTTCATGGATACAATCTAGGAGAAATCAGCAGTGAAATATTAAGTACAGGGCACCAATGTGAAGTATTAACGGCTCTAAATAACACGGCACCCACCATCGTATCTACCGGAGGAAACATCTCTGTTCCGAAATCAACACCCTTCATCCTTACAGGAAATGCAACCGATCCTGACGGCGATGTTCTTACTTATTTGTGGGAGCAAATGGATAACGAAGCGTCAACACAACCACCTGTAGCCACCGCCACCGGTGGTCCTAACTTCAGAAGTTTTGATCCCACTACAAATCCATCACGCTATTTTCCAAATCTTCAATCTTTGGCAAGTAATGGCCCCTTTACATGGGAGGTACTGCCATCTGTTGCAAGAGTTATGGATTTTCGATTAACCGTTAAGGACAATCACGCTGTAGGTTCATGTAATGCCTATACCGATGTGACCGTGACCGTTGTTTCAAGTGCCGGTCCATTTGTGGTAACATACCCAAGTGCCACAGGAATCACATGGGTATCTGGAAGTACGCAAACGGTTACTTGGAATGTAGCAAATACAACGGCTACACCAATAAGCTGTGCGAATGTAAAAATTCTTTTGTCTACGGATGGAGGTTTAACCTATCCGATTGTACTCAGTTCGAGCACACCAAATGACGGAACACAATCAATAACGGTCCCTTCAGTTTCAAGTACCACGTGTAGAGTAATGATCGTTTCATCCAGCGAAACATTCTTCGATATTTCGGACAATAATTTCACCATCACCTGCACAACACCTGCTATTCCAACGTTTAATGCAACTACTACCTATTGTCAGAATGAAGCTGTTAGTCCACTTCCAAATACCTCAACAAACAATATTCCCGGAACTTGGAACACCGCATTGAGTACTGCAAATCTAGGAACAACAACATACACCTTTACACCTTCAACAGGGTTGTGCGCAAATGCAGTTAATTTAACCGTTACCGTTAATCCATCAGTAACGCCAACATTCAACAGTCTTGCACCTCTATGCTTGAATGCATCGGCTCCAGTATTGCCAACGACATCAACAAATGGCATTACAGGAACTTGGGATGCCCCAGTTTCAACATCAACACCAGGTAACTTTACCTACAATTTCACGCCAAATACAGGTCAATGCGCTGCGGTGACGAGTTTATCGGTTACCGTCCAAGATTTAATCAATCCGACATTTGACGCATTTGGCCCATATTGCCAAAATGATTTAGTTCCAGGGTTTCCAACCAATTCAACTAATGGAGTATCAGGCACATGGAGTCCAAGTTTAAATACATCTTTGTTAGGCTCAACAACCTACACCTTTACGCCCAACAGTGGTCAATGTGCATCCAGTTCAACAGCGAATGTCGTTATCAATGCTTATCCAAACACTCAAGTTTCGCAAACTGGTATCACCTTAACTTCGTTGGCAAATAACGCAAGTTATCAATGGATTGATTGCAACAATCAAAATACGCCTATACTCGGAGCAACGAATCAATCCTATACACCGAATGCGATTTCCGGTTCCTATGCTGTAATCGTTTCAAATGGTTCATGCACCGCAACTTCTGAATGCTTCTTGATTGATCAAACCAGTTTGGATGAGTTGGATAACGTTAACATCCTTTTGTTCCCTAATCCATCAGCAGAAATGTTGAATATTTTATGGAACGGATTCGATGCCTCAGAAATAGAGCTATTGGATGCGACGGGAAGAATTTTAGCCAATGAAAAAATAAGCGGCCTGGAGCATTCTTTTAATGTCAGCGCCCTTTCAAACGGAATATATTATATAAAACTGAAGGCAGCGGATGAAAATTACATCCGTAAATTCCAAAAGCAAGAATTGAAATGATGCCAAAGTCAATTGCTCTAATTTGTTTATTTCTATCGCTTTTTGGAAACGCGCAAAAATACACCTATTATTTGGTAGGCAGACCCAATTCCTTCGCGTATAACAATGCGCTTCAAGAAGTTGGCGATTTATGGAATGTTAAGTTTACCTATGCTTTAGGTGATGTGTATGATGAAAATGTGGCGCAACAAGCTGTGGATTATCAAAAACATAATGACGATGTAGCTGCTGTCATTTGCAAAAAATCGACCAATTGCATGGATGTGCTATTTGAAGCGGCCAATTCCGAAAATTCGCTTCAAGACAGCATACGAACAGTTGTAATTACTCATGAAGCCTATCTATGTAAATCCAGTTTTCTAAACGAGTCCTATCTTTTACTTGATAAAAGAGGTTCGGAAAAAAAGCAAAAATACCTGATTTATCTATTAGGGAATCGGAAAAGTTCAAGCACTAGAACTATTGAAACGGTAGCGAAATATTCATGGAATTCGGGAAAACTAAAACCCTTGAAAGTTAAAAATAGCGCTATTCCGGAGTGCTTTAGCACCGAAGGA
>JBILIM010000216.1:0-4134 GCA_044349985.1 Crocinitomicaceae bacterium | reverse complement strand
GCAAGAACGGCATTTAAATCTATGGAATACGATAATGCAAAAGTGTGCAAGGCATTGAATTTTCAATTTCGTCCAATTGATGAAACCATCCGAAATACCATCAATGGACGGTTGGATTAAACCAAAGTTGTTAATGATTGTTTTTACAAAATGAATCTCCTCACTTCAATACTAACAAAATACCGAGATTGGATAGTAATCGCAATAGCTGTTATTTTTTATACCGTTGGCACTTTTGGAATTCTTGATCAAAACAATCGTGACTGGTTTTTAGGTTTATCTCCTTTTAATCTTATCCTATCTTTTGGTATTCTGTTGGCTGCAAGTCATCCGGATCGAAAAGGGCTTTTAAAAGTAGTATTAATCAGTTTCATTGTTGGATTAAGTGTTGAGTGGATTGGGGTTCACACCGGTCTATTATTTGGGGATTACTTTTACGGGAACAATCTGGGATTTAAACTTTATGATGTGCCTTTAGTGATTGGATTGAATTGGGGCTTATTGGTTGTTTGTTCAGGTTCTGTTGCCAATAGACTTAAAATGGGAACAATTCTTACCGTTATCATTGGTGCGGGATTAATGACAGCATTGGATTATTTAATAGAACCTGTTGCTATAAAAAGCGATTTTTGGCATTGGAAGCTTGAAGAAATACCAGTCTTCAATTTTCTATGCTGGTTTATTGTGGCGCTTCCTTTACAATGGATAAATATAAAATGGAATAAAGCCGCATCGAACAAAGTTTATGACGCATTGTTTATTATCTTGGTATTGTTTTTCACAATTTTAAATTTTTATTGAGCATGTTTTGGTGGGGACCTCTTGTTTTAATATTGGCATTCATGATTACTGAGGTTTGTGCATGGGCTGCGCACAAGTATTTAATGCATGGCGCCATGTGGTTTTTTCACAGTGATCATCACGTGGTTGAAGAAGGTCCTTTTTTTGAAAGAAACGATGTATTCTTTCTCATCTTTGCCATTCCATCTTGGTTAGGGATAATGCTCGGTATTATATATCAATACTACTTTTTCGTATGGTTTGGATTCGGTATTGCTGCCTATGGTTTAGCCTACTTCCTTATTCATGATGTTTTTATTCATCGCAGATTTAAATGGATAAGAGATATCGATACACCTTATTTTCTTGCAATTCGAAAAGCACATAAGGTTCATCATAAGCACCAGCAAAAAGAACATGGTGAATGTTTTGGGATGTTATGGGTACCAAGGAAGTACTACAAAGAAGCTAAAAAGGCTTTTGCGCTTAAAAAAGGTAATGCATGAGTCTCTATGCCTGGATAATAATCGGAACTATTGCCGGTCCAATTGCGCTTTCGTTTGATAAAAAGGTTCATTTCTACAAGTATTTTAAATTTTTATTTCCTGCCCTTTTAATAGTTGGCTTGTTATTCATACTTTGGGATGAATTCTTTACACAAAATGCCATTTGGGGATTTACACCAAACTATTTAATGGGAACCTACATCGGTCACCTTCCATTGGAGGAGGTATTGTTCTTTCTTGTTGTTCCTTATGCTTGTGTTTTTATTTATGAGGTTTTACGAGCCTATTTTCCAAATGTAAAATTGTTTCGATTTGCTCATGTTTTCGCCTTCGCATTTACTTTTGGCGGTTTGTTTTTTGCCATGATGAACTTAGAAAAATGGTACACCGTTTCAGCGTGCTCAATAACTGCTCTACTAACAATTTGGATTTATTTTATTAATAAAATGAAATGGTACGCCAATTTCTCTTTTGCTTATGTTGTGGCAATTGTACCTTTCTTGATTGTGAATGGAATTTTGACTGGAGCGCTGACTGATGAACCTGTGGTTTGGTATAGTGAATTACACATTATGGGGCCGCGTATTTATACCATTCCTGTCGAGGACTTGTTTTACAATTATGCAATGCTACTGCCTGTGGTCGGAATTTTCGAGTATCTTAAGAAGAAATGGGGTTCGCAAGATTTAGTAAAAACTAATGTCTGAAAAGCGAATTAGGGTTACCAATCCAAGTTTATAATTTTGGGTAATCAACGATTCTAAAATTCCAATTTCATTATACAAAAATTCGGTTTCTTTAATCACATGGCCATTCTCTACAATCGAATATTTTAAAAGATTTCCAAGGTCGTTGTATTCGTAGTTTTGTTTGGTGTAAATTAAGGTGTCAATACCCTTGTAACTTTTGATCTCTAATAGTTTACCGGATGTGTTATATTGATAATCTTCATTCCAAACTTCTGATGTATTCACATAACGTTTCGATTTGGATAATGGACGCTTCATGTAGTCAATATGGGTTTCTTCGATGAGGTACAATCCTCCCGAGTTGTTGTAATAGTTGTGAAAAATATATTCATCCGAAATTTTGGTGTCGATGCTATCTCTATAAACGAGTTTAGGATTTATTTCAGGTTCATAAATTAGTTCTTGTTTGATCTTTACAAAATCCTTTTCATCCCAAATAAATTGATTTGATTTACAAGATTGACCGTAACAATTCGTGTGCGCTATAAGTTGTGATTTTTCGTTATACGCATAATAATTCCAGGTGGTATCTTTAGTTCCATCATCTTTACAGGTCTCATATTGATAGCTAAGTCTTCCCAGTGTATCGAATTCAAAACACAAGGTATAAGTAGTTGAGCGAATAGCGCCGTCCGACGACATGTAAATAAAGTTGCCTTTAAGACTTTTAATTTTTTGCCAGTTTACAAATTCATCATCAAAAAAAGGTTGGTCGGAAAAGGGCTCTCCTCTTTTAGGATCAATCATCTGGGAGAAAGAGATCGTCGGGATAAATAGAAAAAAAAGAAGAGTGCGCATCAAGTCCATTAACGATAAAAGATACTTTTAATTACGGGTTAATCTTTTCTTTTGGGTTTTTTAAAAATTGAATTACTTCTTCGAAATTTTTAAAAGGTGAGAGGCAAGAAGTCATGTCACAAAGTTGGATGTCTATTTTTTCATTGTCTTCGTATAGCTGTTGAATTAAGCAATGTGGTAGAAAAGTTGTTTTCAATTGCTCTAAAGATTCTTTTGAAACAGGGCCTTTAATTTTCAGTGTGTAATTGGCTGTAGCGAAATTCAAATACAATTTTGCCCAGTTCGAATAGGACGAACCATAGTATTCCATGCCATCCATTACATTGAAGAGCATTTGTTGTGAACAATCAATCCAGTCCTGCCTATCAAGCAAGCGTCCCAACGCAAATAAATTATGAGCCATAACCGAATTACTTGACGGAATCACATTGTCAGTCAATTCCATTTTTCTCGCAATCAGTTTTGCATTTTTTGCTGTAAAGAAAAACATGTTGCTCGACGCATCGTAAAAATTCTCAAAAACATATTGAAGTATGCTTTCCGACTTTTGTATCCAGGCTTCATCTTGTGTTACTTGATTTAATTTTATAAACGCTTGAATTGTGTGCGCGTAATCATCCAGAAAGCCATCGATTGAAGATTTGCCATTTTTAAAATTGCGCATGATCGAACCATCCGTATTGATTTGATGTTCTATCAACCATTTGGCGCACTTCAAAGCATAATACAAGAAACGTTCATCCGCAAATGCCGAATAAGCATCGCACAAACCGGTTATGGTTAATGCATTCCATGATGTAAGGCATTTATCATCTGTAGCCGGACGGATGCGCTTTGAACGTTCTTCAAGGAGTATGGAGTTGATGCTTTTTACTTTTGATTCAAAGGAGTTTATGTCTGACTGATGCTCAACTATGAACTCGGAGTCCGATTTTCTTCGCAACAATATATATTTCCCTTCCTCCCAATAACCGCTTTGATTTAAACTGTAAAAATCTGTAATCCAGGTTTCCGATCCAGGAAAAAGTTGTAGTACTGTTTCTTTATCCCAACAGTAGAACTTCCCTTCTTCACCTTCACTATCTGCATCCAAAGCTGCATAGAAAGCACCCGTTTCGGAAAGCATTTCACGTTCTAACCAATCTACGATTCCGTATACGGTTCTTTTATAAAGAGGTTTTTGATAGACTTTGTAAGCTTGAGCATAAAGGGAGAGAAGTTGTCCGTTGTCATATAGCATCTTTTCAAAATGCGGAACTTTCCAGAGCATATCAACAGCATATCTTGAAAATCCACCGCCG
>JBILIM010000215.1:0-4143 GCA_044349985.1 Crocinitomicaceae bacterium | reverse complement strand
AATATGCTTCGATCGTCGCGCACCCGTTACCCTTCCGATTGAACGGTAGGCATCCCTGCCCATTTCACGACCTATTTGATTGATAAATGCATTTACGAGTCCCATAATTCAAACTAAAAATACACAATATTCGTTTAAAGCCGATAGGCATAAAGGACATTTTGGTACCGTTTTGAAAATGAATGTGTGGGTTGAATAGTATTTTATAACGATTGCCGGAAAGCTAATGATAAAACGCTCAACCGTTCAACGCTTAAATGTTTTTTTTCAAGGACTTAGCGCATTAATAATTTATCTTCCTGAATGTTCAAATACCCGATAAAGGACCATCCAAATTGACAGCCCTTTGCTTTGCTCAGGTAGGTATTGCCTTGGTATTTTGTTGAAACAATGGTTAGAGACAATAATTAAAATATGCTTTGCTCCGGAATAAGCTTACTCTTCTTTTTATTAAATGATTTTGCACTAATCCGATGACTTATCGTAGATAAAATTCTAAACTCCTTTAATAGGAAAATAAGTGCACACAAATATAAACAAATTACACAAAAGAACGCAGTAAATGTATTATTAAATTCCCATACCTATTTGGATTTTTGTCTCATGCAACATAAAGGCGAAATCGTTGAGCATATTGTTAGGCAAAGTGGTTATTCGCTAACACGTCTTACGAGTCAATTGGGAAAAAGCCGAAGATGGATTTACAATGCTTTTGAAAACCCGCATCTTTCTATTGACCATATTTTAGATATCGGTCGCGTAATTCATTACGATTTTTCTTCAGATATTGAAGAACTTAAGCGCTATCGCCAGGTTTCAAGTGACGTGGATAACCGATACACCGATGCAGATGAGCATACAGCAGATTATTGGAAGAACAAATACCTTTTTCTTTTAGAGAAGTATAACGAATTGCTTGAAAAGCAAACCCATAAATAAATGCTTAATTTCATTCTTTTATCTATGGATAACAATTAATTTCTGCTTAACACAACAAAAAACAATTTTTCACCCTTTGCTTAAAAGCAAAATAGCTAAATTTGTCTCTCCATAAATGTGCACAATACCATGGATAAAGTAACATACGTTGGGAACGCAGACGTTAATGCCATAGATCACTTATACAAACAGTATCTGCAAGATCCTGAAAGCGTCGATATCGGCTGGAAGAAATTCTTCGAAGGTTTCGATTTCGCAAGAACCAGTTTTGAAGATGGAGGAGCAATTCCGGAAAATTTTCAAAAGGAATTCCGCGTAATCAATTTGATTAACGGGTACCGCACCAGAGGTCACCTGTTTACCAAAACGAATCCGGTTCGTGAACGCAGACAATATAGCCCAACCCTCGACATTGAGAATTTTGGGTTAAGCGAAGCCGATCTGGACATGGTTTTTCAAGCCGGTGAAGAAGTAGGTATTGGTGCAGCAACACTTAGAACAATTATTTCACATCTGGAACAAACGTATTGCCAATCTATCGGAATTGAGTTCGCTTACATGCGCGATCCCGAACGATTAGAATGGTTTAAGAACAAGATTGAAATCGCAAACAGGCCAAAATTCGACGCCGCTCGTAAACTGAAAATATTTAAAAAATTAAATCAAGCTTCGAGCTTTGAAGCGTTCTTGGGAAAGAAATTCGTTGGACAAAAACGTTTTTCCGTTGAAGGTGGCGAGGCCCTAATACCTGCGCTTGATTCTTTGATTCACAAAGGTTCAACTCTGGGCGTTGAGTATTTCGTGATGGGAATGGCGCATCGTGGCCGTCTCAATACACTTACTAATATTTTTGAAAAACGTCCTAAAGATATTTTTTCAGAATTTGAAGGAAAAGAATTCGATTCCATAGATTATTTTGATGGAGATGTTAAATACCATCAAGGTTTTACGTCGCATGTTGTTTTGGATAGCGGAAAACAAATCGGAATAACCTTAGCACCAAATCCTTCGCACCTTGAGGCGGTTAATACTGTTGTAGAAGGTATTGCTCGCGCAAAGGTTGATCACATCTTGCATGATGAAAAAAAGATTTGTCCTGTGCTTATTCACGGAGATGCAGCTATCGCTGGTCAAGGGATTGTTTATGAAACAATTCAAATGGCACAGCTTGACGGTTACCGTGCAGGTGGAACGGTGCACATTATCGTAAACAATCAGGTAGGATTCACAACGAATTACTTGGACGGAAGGTCATCTACCTATTGTACCGATGTTGCTAAAACAACACTTTGTCCTGTTTTCCATGTGAACGGTGATGATGTTGAAGCAGTGGTGCAGACCATTGAAATTGCGATGGAATACCGTCAACAATTCAATAGAGATGTGTTCATTGACCTTCTTTGCTACAGAAAATACGGACATAATGAAGGTGATGAACCTAAGTTTACGCAACCGAGTTTGTATAACATCATCGCTAAGCACCCTAATCCTAAAGACATTTACTTCACGCAACTTGAAGCAGAAGGAATGCTTACCCGCGATGAGGCGAAGAAAATCGAGGAGGAATACAACAACTACCTTGAAGCAGAATACGAAATTTCACGTCAAAATGAAAAAGCCCTGGTATATGACTTTTTAAGCCAAACCTGGGAAGGTTACCGACATGGTAAATTAAATGACTTTGAAGTTTCACCTCAAACTGGGGTCGATAAAAAGAAATTATTAGAATTGGGAACGAAATTGGCGACGTTACCTGAAGGTAAAAAGTACTTCAGAAAAATTGCCAAAATACTGGAAGACCGACTCAATGCAATAAAAAACAATCAGTTGGATTGGGGTTCTGCAGAAATGTTAGCTTATGCAACATTATTGGATGAAGGGCATCCAGTTCGTATTTCTGGTCAGGATGTGGAACGCGGAACGTTTTCGCACCGCCATGCTGTGGTTAAAACGGAAGATACCGAAGAAGAAATTGTTACGTTAAACCATCTTTCCGATAAGCAAGCGTCAATTTCCGTTTACAATTCCTTGTTGTCAGAATACGGCGTTCTTGGATTTGAATACGGCTATTCTTTAGCTACTCCGAATGGATTGACCATCTGGGAAGCACAGTTTGGCGATTTTTTCAATGGCGCACAAATCATGGTGGATCAGTTTATTTCTGCTGGAGAAGATAAATGGGCAACACAGAGTGGATTGGTAATGTTGTTACCACATGGATATGAAGGACAAGGTGCGGAACATTCGAGTGGACGCATGGAACGCTTCCTTCAGCAATGCGCAGACACAAACATGCAAGTAGTAAACACTTCAACGCCAGCAAATCATTTTCATTTGTTAAGAAGACAAGTAAAGCGTGATTTCCGTAAACCATTGATTGTGTTTTCACCTAAAATGTTATTAAGATACCCTGCGGCAGTTTCTTCTTTAGACGAAATGGCAAACGGTTCTTTCCAAGAGGTAATCGATGATGCTAATGCAAATGCAGCTCATGTTGACACGATCGTATTCTGCTCCGGAAAGTTCTACTATGAGATGAAAGAAAAGGCAACTGAAATGGGTATTGATAATATGGCCTTCGTTCGTATTGAACAGTTATACCCTTTACCTAAGCATCAAATTGATGCGATAATCAAGAAATACAACAATGCCAAGAACATTTTGTGGGCTCAAGAGGAACCTGCAAACATGGGCGCTTGGACTTACATCGCCATGTCAATGCGAGAAATACCTTTCATAGGCATATACAGAAACGCAACAGCTGCTGCTGCTGAAGGATCGAAAAAGTTGCATGAGAAAAGGTTGAAACAATTGTATGCAGATTTATTTGCATACGCTAAAGTGAAAGTTTAGAACAAATAGAATTAAATAGGCGCATATGTCAGTATTAGAAATGAAAGTTCCGAGTCCGGGAGAATCGATCTCGGAAGTTGAAATAGCACAATGGTTGGTTTCCGATGGTGATTACGTAGAGAAAGATCAGGCTATAGCTGAAGTAGATAGTGATAAAGCAACCTTGGAATTACCCGCTGAAGAAAGCGGTATTGTTACACTTAAAGCTGCTGAAGGTGATGTGGTTAAAGTAGGTCAGGTTGTTTGTTTAATAGATACCTCTGCTGCAAGGCCGGAAGGTGCTCCGGCACCAAAAGCTGAACCTGCTCCGGCAAAGGAAACTGCAGTAAATTCAGCACCCGAACAGGTTTC
>JBILIM010000213.1:0-4147 GCA_044349985.1 Crocinitomicaceae bacterium | reverse complement strand
AGGATATTAATTTATTTTAGACCGTATTTCAATACACTCAATTCTAATATCCTCAAAAGAGAGCGGTATTTTTTTTGGATTCCACAGATAAATCTTCAATGTATCCTTGTTGGACAGTTTATCAGGTAAACCAAAAGCACTTACCATTTGAAAAGGATAGGATGCAGTCCTTAACAAATTTTGATCGTAAGCAACATAAAGTGCGGGATCTTTTCCATTCATCAATAATGCGCCATCTCTTTCAACCGAAGCTACCAAAAAAATTGGACTGGAAGATTTAGAATTCAACTTCGAACTTAGCTTTAAATAACCCTTTGCACATTCCCAATTCTTTATAAAAGAAATTGGAAATTTTCCTTCACAGCTGAATTCATTACTGTCCAAACTTGAATTGTGCTTAATGCTTGCAACTTGATGTTTTTCAATGGCAGATTTTCCCGTTTTACTGAAAAGGTAATAAGCACTATTTCCAAATATTTGCGCATCTATTAATACAGGGTAACGCTTGTTAATGAGCTCCAAATACATTGGCGTATGGTACTTATTATTTACACTGTAAATGAAATAGTTTTTTTTAGAGTCATTAACACGTTTACTTAACTTATACACTGCATCTTGTTGTTCCCAATTGACAATGTTTTCATCCACATCCTTTTTCAAATAATAATTTAAATACTCGACATTATTATAATTCGAAGCAAAAGTGATGTTTTCATACCCGATTTCGTCAACAGCATTATCAATGCAAGTTCCAATTTGCTTGAACACACCAAAATGCGATGGCCCTAAAATGTCATTTCTAAAAAATGTGTCTAATGTCGGATAAACCAGAAAAACAAGACACGTTGCCCCTACCAATGTACCCTGTTTAGGAAAAAAACTAAAAATACCCAAGAGTAAAAAAGGGATAATAAATACCATCGCCACATCCCTTAAAATCGGCGTAAAACTATGTGAAATACAAAATGCCAAAATGAAGGTTATTATTGGGATTGTAAGAATAAACACTTGTTCTCTATTTATAGATTTTGGTTTATTCCACACAATATTCAAGGCAGTTAAGCTTAAAATTATTGCAAAAAGAAGCCAGGAATTGTTAAAAAACAAATACACGAAATCAACCGGCCATAAGTATGTAGGTTTTGCCAACCATTGCAACCCACCAACAGCTAATTGATGTAAGGTAATGGATACATGCGGTATGAATAAAAGAGCTGCTATCAAACCCGCAATTATTAGCGATTTTGAATGACTCAACTTTAAGTAAAAGATTCCACTTATTCCTATGACTATAGCAGTAAGAAATGAAAAATAATGGCTGTACATTGCACCAGCAAACCCCAGTGCCATGATGGTTATGTATTTCCAATTTAATCGATGATCTTGTTTCGATTTAAGAATACCATAAAAAGCAAGCAATAAAAAAAACACTCCCGAATTGTAAGGCCTTGTAAAGGTTGTATTTAAAATGGTGAAAGTTAAACCCACATAGATTGAGATCATTAAAAGTGCTGACATTTTCGAATAAAACACTTCACCTATTCGATAGATTAACACCATTGTCAGCACATAGAAAATAAGTGACAACGATCGTAAAGCAAATTCAGTATCGCCAAAAACATTTACCCAGATCCAAAGTAAAACTTGATAAAATGCAGGATGCATATCACCAGTTTTAACCCCTAAATTTATTAAATCGGGAAAAGAATCATAGTTCGTTCGAAGCCATGCACTAAGTTCATCATTGGATAATCCATGATGCTCCATAAAAATTAATCGCATAATTAACCCCAGAAATAAAAGAATTATCAGGCCATATTTTGCACAATATTTGAGCATTTACCCATTCAATTCTTGACGATGTTTTTCGTACAATACCATCCCAGAGGCCACGCTTACGTTTAGTGAGCCTATCTCACCTTTCATAGGAATCCTTGCCTTAATATCGGCCATATTCAAGATGTCTTGTGTAATCCCATTTTCCTCAGATCCCATAACAATAGCAACAGATCCCCTTAAATTCACTTCGTTGAGCGGGATTTTTGATTTTTCAGTACATGCTACAACTCGAATTCCTGACTGCTGCATATAAAAAAGTGCATTTTTAATATTATCTGTTCGACACACTTTTATTCTATTCAAAGCACCAGCACTCGTTTTGACCGCATCGGCATTAACCATGGCATTTCCAGAAGAAGAAACAACTAAGGCATCTACACCCATACATTCAGCAGTCCTTGCGACTGCTCCAAAATTTCGAACATCTGTAATCCTATCGAGCACCAAAATGGAAACCTTTTCGTTCTTCTCTATTTTTTCGTCTATGAAAGATTCTACATCGGCATATTCTATCGGCGAAATAAAAGCAACAACACCTTGATGATTACCTGACGTTAGCGCATCCAACTTTTGAACCGGAACAAATTGAAGCGGATAATTTTTACCTTTCAAAGTTTCCTTTAGTTCTAAAAACAAATCTTTATTCATCCCTTTGAGAATAAGGATTTTGTTAATATCACGTTCTGCTTTAATTGCTTCAATAATTGACCTAACGCCGTATATTAAATCCTTTCTTTCTTTTGGTGTTCGATAATCTTTATTCATCAAATTTCGTCTGTTATATAATTAATTTCCACTTTAATGTCCGGATGGATTGAGAAGGCCATTGGACAAGACTTTGCTGCTCGAATTATTTTATTCAATGTAGCCCTTTCAAAATTATTTCCGCTCAAATCAATTTCTATGTGAATTTCACCAACCCTTCTTGGTTCTGTGTACATCACTTTTTTCACCTTCGAAGTGCAATGATTCAATACAATATTATGTTCTTGGCAGTAGATCCCCATAATTGTTGTCATACAGGCTGCGTAACTTGTAACGAAAAGATCTGTCGGTGAAAATGAACTTCCTTTGCCTTTGTTATCAACCGGAGCATCCGTAAAAATTTCGGTTCCGGAAGATTCATGTGAACAAGCTGTTCGCAAATCCCCTACATATTCTGTCGATGCCGTTGCCATGATTTAAATTTAACTTTTAATTTTATGCGTTCAACACTGAACAAAGTTAGGCTTTTAAATTAAAGCTTGACCTTTTAAAACATTAGCGCCTAAAAACTTGTTTTTATTCATGGATAAAACCGTTGATTAATGAAAGAAACAATAAACGAAATTCGCATTAAAAAACCGAGCTGGCTTAGGGTAAAATTACCCACTGGAGAAAATTATCGTAAAGTAAGATCCTTAGTTGACGAGCATAAACTTCACACCATATGTGAAAGTGGAAGCTGCCCGAATATGGGTGAATGTTGGGGAGAAGGAACAGCAACTTTTATGATTTTAGGAAACATCTGTACGCGTTCTTGCGGCTTTTGTGCAGTAAATACGGGAAGACCTGAAAATGTGGACATCTACGAGCCTGGTAAAGTTGCCCAAAGTGTTAAAATCATGGGCGTAAAACATGCCGTAATCACCTCCGTGGATAGAGATGATTTAAAAGATGGCGGCAGTGAAATATGGGCTCAAACAGTTCGAGCAATTCGGCAACAATCTCCAGGGACAACTCTGGAAACCTTGATTCCAGATTTTGCAGGTCAATGGGAAAATTTGCAAAAGATTATTGAAGTTGCACCCGAAATTGTTTCACACAACCTTGAGACGGTAAGACGCCTCACAAAAGCGGTACGTATTCAGGCCAAATACGATCGGAGCTTGGAAGTTCTTTTCAGATTAAAAAAGGGGGGAATGCGAACCAAATCTGGCGTTATGCTGGGCCTAGGAGAGACTGATGAGGAAATCATTGAAACCATGGAAGATTTGAGGACCGTTGATGTTGATATTTTGACATTGGGACAGTACTTACAACCGACGCCTAAACATTTACCTATAGCTGAATTTGTTACACCTGAGCGCTTTGAAAAATATCGTGAATTGGGACTTTCAATGGGCTTTAGATATGTTGAAAGCGGACCATTGGTTAGGTCTTCCTATCATGCTGAAAAACATTTATTCTAAATACTTTCAGCGAATTCCACTTTTTTTTAAAAAAAATGAACAAAACTATTGACCTTGGGTTTAAAATGAATTATTTTTGTGTTTCTTGGATTAAAAGAAATTATTAAGAAAATTGATTTGTAAATTTACAATAGGCA
>JBILIM010000212.1:0-4159 GCA_044349985.1 Crocinitomicaceae bacterium | reverse complement strand
TGAAAAAGCCCGCCAATTGCTCAAGCAAAATGGTTTTCCTGGCGGGAAAGGTTTTCCCGTTGTCGATTTTTATGTAAATGCAAGCAGGGGTTCAACAACGCACAAAATGTGCCTGGGTATTGCAGATGAATTAAAAACAGTTTTAGGCATTACCTTGAATATCAAATTGTGTACACTTCAAGAACAAGAACAAGCTATTACGAATGGATCTGCTAAGATATGGCGATCTGGATGGGTTGCTGATTATCCGGATGCTGAAAGTTTCCTCAATTTGTTTTATTGGGATGAGGCCTCTATTAAATCAGGTTATGTAAATAATTTCAACTTCAAAAATGCTACTTTCAATGCTACTTTAATTCAGGCGCAAAAAGAATCTGATTTAACTAAACGCAACCTGCTTTACGAAAAATGCAGTCAAATCATTGTGGATGAATCTCCAGTAATTCCTATTGTTAACGATGACTTTATAGTGATGGTGAATAAACGCATTCGAAATTTCAAAACCAATGAAATGGAACATGTCGATTTTTCTGCTATCTTTATCAAAGACACAAAGTGATGTCTATTTATTATTAACTAATTAAGGCTCTCAGCTTGCACTTTTTTGGCTGTCTTTCCAGACAGCCTTTTTTATTTCTTAATCATACAAAGTGGAGCGAATCACTTCCAATGCTTGTTCTATCTGAAAGCCCGATATATGAATTTGGTAGTAGCGCACCAAGGTTTCAAGTGCTTTCTTACGGATTTCATGAGGAACAGCATTCGAGTTTAAATCTGTATTTGTAAGAAATTGTTGTAAATA
The DNA here is from genome assembly GCA_044349985.1 of Crocinitomicaceae bacterium. Classification (GTDB taxonomy): domain Bacteria; phylum Bacteroidota; class Bacteroidia; order Flavobacteriales_D; family Crocinitomicaceae; genus M0103. The sequence goes on along the minus strand of JBILIM010000212.1, from coordinate 3,357 downwards.
CGCAACGTGCTGTCCTTCTTCAACAATGACATTCATTTTTATAGCATTACTGAATTCGCCATCTTCCAGATAAAAAAACGTACTGTTCTTTTCGTTTAATTGCGGTGAAATTCCCAAAACATCACTTAACTGTAAAAGAAAATAAATTGGAAAATTAGCCACATCATTGGCGTCATTTAATTCACAAATTTTTGATTCCAAAAAGGCGTAGGCTGAAACATCATGGTTTCCATGTTTAAAGCAAGCCTTGATAACTGCCGAAACAAAATAGGCGATAACCATCTTTCCATGATGCATCGAAATGTTAGTATTCGGTGTGTATAAGGATAGCTCGGTTGCTTTAGCCAAATCGCTTTCCGGTCTTTTGTAATACGTGCATTCAACCAATGCGACTGGATAAATTGCGGATGCTTTTTTCTTACCACCTTGAAAAAGAAAACTCTGAATTCCAAAATCCAAGGTGTAAACGGAAACGATCAAGCTGCTTTCGGAGTAATTGACCTTGCTTAAAACAATTCCTTTTGTAACCTGCTTCACACGTTATTCCCTCACAACAAGAACTTTACCTACAAATCTTCCATCTCCTTCAACAGGAGCTGTCCATATCAAATATACTCCAGTGGTCACATCATCGCCATCCAAAGTCTTTCCATTCCATGTTGCCGTTCCGCCATTGGAAACGGTTTTATAAACGAGATTTCCTGCTACATCTGTAATTTTTACATCCGAATCGTATCGAATGCCTTGAATGGTTATAGGGCCCTGAAATTCAGGTCTTACCGGATTTGGGAAAACAGAAACATTGGAATAACTCGCATCTTGATAGGTTGCGTCCGTTCGATAAGACACCAAGCCTTTATCGGTAATGATAAAGAGTTCTCCGGTGTTTTGATCCAGCTTTAAATCGATGATGTTGTTCGAAATTAAAGGCGAGTTTTCAATAGTATGCTGCTCGATGACCTCAAGCCCATCAGCAGAAAGCAAAATAATTCCTGAATTTGCTGTTCCGAACCATTTTCTATTTGCGCCATCTACTTCAATATCCGTAACGTTTGTATTTCCTAAGACGTATTCTACATTTCCTTCAAACTGAACCTTAATACGATCGGCATTGTAATCACCTGGTAAAGCATCGAAGGCTCCTGCTGAATTGTACAAGACAGCGAATCCATTGTCGGTTCCTATCCAAATTTCATTATCAAAATCCACGGCAACGGCATTCACTGAATTTGAAGGAAGGTCGCCACTCAAAGGACCGCTGTTTAACACCACAATATTATCATCCGATGGATCGGCAATGGTTTCGTTTTCATTATAACCCAATACACCAACACCCTCTATAGAAAACCATTTATTTCCATTGTAATCTATGACAATCTTTTTGGTGAATTTATTTTTCGCCGCTGTACCGCAATCGATAGCATACCAAACACCATCTTTGCTGTAGACGTTTAATGGTGTATCCGAAAACCCATTTAAGACCCATAAATTCCCATCTTCATCATATTGTAGTGATGAAACTAAAGACCATTCGCTTCCTGCTTGGGTAAAGTTTAGTGTTGAATTGTTTGGTGTGAAGGTTTCGGTCACTTGAGTTCCATTTTCTAAAATTGAAACCGGAATTTCAGAATAGGATCCTACCGCCATTTTATCGGGATTTCTTGGATCAATGGAAACACTTAAAAAATCCCAAATTGGCTGATTATTCCATAAGTTCATATTGTCACGATCATACAACGCCCACGATTCATCTTCAAAGGTATATACTCCAGAACCACTAAAGGTGTTTGCAATTGAAGACAATCCACCTCCAGCAATCGCAAGTTTTCCTTTTTGCCAATCCATAGCATAAAATTCATTTTTCGGAGGTCCGTCAAAGACTATTGGAATCATGCTGTATTCATTATTGAAACGGATTAACCCAAGAGTTTTGTCTGCCATCCAAGTAACATTGTTGCGACGAATGGAATTCAAAGGGGCAATCCAGGATTGCAACGTGTAAGAAGAAATGGAAAAATGCACGGTATTGTCAGCATTTAATGTATTGATTGCGCCGTCCATATTCAGAATCAATTTTCCCTCCTCACTATCTATTGAATTGATCTCGTTGCTAAAATTAGGGTCTGACACTATACTGTTTCCCGAGTTTCCGACTTGAAAAACGGTATCCAAGCCATATCCTGGATCTTTCTTTAAATAATAGATGCGTTCATCAATAATCTCTATATCTGAATAAGCATCCGTAGACAAAACTGGAATTCTTGTTTCCAAAGTCCATTGCGACGGATCACCTAACGCGAAATTATTCAGGTTTCCACGAAAAGTGCGGGTCGGTGTCATGGCATAAATAGAATCCCCTTTAAACGCAACATCTACAATGGGAGATCCATCGTTTATGGGATAAAAAGTTTCTTTTACTTCGCTTTTAACCGGATCGATTTTCACAATGGAAAATCCCGTTGCGAAATAGATGAAATTCCCGTAAGGAACGATTCGATTGATTCTTTTGTTGCCTTGAACTTCGGCCAATCGTATAGCAGGGATATTATAAACTTCGTTGTTTTCTATTTTATCAATATTACCGTTACTGTAACCAACGAAAATGGCATTATTGATTTCATCGTAACCCAAACAGGTAATAGAAATATCAGATAAACTGTTAACATCTGTCCAAAGACTTGTTTCAGATGCGTTGATATCGTATTCAAGAAGTCCATTTTCAAAGGCGGCATAAACACTTTGATCCGTTGCAACAACATCTATACACGTTTTATTGGGAACATGTAAGCGCCATTGACCTGTTCCGATTTGAGCATTAACATTTAAACTCGTTAAACTCAACAAAAGAAAAACACACAATTTATTCATGGCGGTAATAACGCAAAAAGCTCGTTTTTATTTAAAACAACTGACTTAAACAAAAATAGCAATTTTACGGGTGTGCTAAATTTAACTTTTTCGGCGTTCGTTAGATTTTTAAAATTATTGGACTAATTTTGTACCCATAAGGCTCCGTGGTGTCCTCCTTCTCTTCGTTTCGGCGGACAGGCAGCACTCCACAGCCAAAAAGGCTCCGTGGCGCAACTGTCCTGTTGAGGATTTCAGTTGCTTCACTCGCCAAAAGGCTCCGTGGCGCAACTGTCCTTTTGAGGATTTCAGTTGCTTCACTCGCCAAAAAGGCTCCGTGGCGCAACTGTCCTTTTGAGGATTTCAGTTGCTTCACTCGCCAAAAAGGCTCCGTGGCGCAACTGTATAGCGCACTGGATTTCGGCTCCAGCGGTTGCAGGTTAGAATCCTGCCGGGGTCACAAAACAGAGTGAGAGTGTAGAGCGAGAGCGATATACTCCACTTTGTTTT
>JBILIM010000211.1:0-4163 GCA_044349985.1 Crocinitomicaceae bacterium | reverse complement strand
TCAAAACCTTTAACTCGAACTTGAAACGAGTGCGGACCAATTGAAAGTGAAGCAACACTTATTCCATTCGCTAAGACATTTTCTATACAGGTATTAAAATTCCCATCGAGTGCCAAAACTGGGGTACCATTTCCTTGTCCGGGATCAGCATCCCAAAAATATTCTCCCATGACAACATTGACCGACCGAGATAAAATGGATTGACTCGCCTGTATAAATATTGTTTGTTTAAAAACGGATGACCATGCACCGTCTTGACCTTTAACCCGAACCTGAAAGGAATGCGCACCTGCGCTTAGGGCGGAAACATCAATTCCATTTTTTAGCACATTTTCCAGTGCAGCATCAAAATTCCCATCTGCAGCAACTAAAGCAATTCCATTTCCTGTCCCAGGATCTGTATCCCAGAAATATTCACCCTGCACGACCAATTTTTGACCATGAACAGTAACGATCGTTACCAGAAAAAGAAAGAGCAGAAGCGCTTTATGCATGACTAAGAAACGTACTATTCGTCGATTCCTGTTCCTGTCATATTAACGGTACCTCCTTGGTTCACGACACGAGGTGTAGTGACGTAAAGTACTCGCGAACTTTGTGTATTGACCATCGGCCAGAAGTTTTCACGGGAATACGAACCACCAAAACAACCGATATCATTGCGAGACAAGTCTAAGTCTAAATAATCGTTCAAAGGATTTCCCGCATTTACGGTTACAGCACTTGAACTTGATCCGTCCGCGTTAACGTTGTAAGCTGAGGCGAAACTCGAAAAATTTCCTAAAGTAGCACTCGGAGTAGTTGAGTTAGAATATCCATTGTAATACATATTGTATGTCAATGTCGTGTTGGATGCACCATTTTGTTGCAAAAAGCCATTGGATCCCACGGTTGATGTTGTGTAAATTCCACCGAATGAGGAATTCTCTACGGTTAAAAGAGGACCATTTGTAAAATTAAGTCGAAAAGCAACTGCTGATGATGTAAAACTTGGATTTTCATTCGTTCCAGCCTGGACTAATGTACAATTTAAAATACGGTTTCCAATTGACCCTCCTTTCAATGCTGTTACAGTCAATGCATCATCGTTATTTGAATTGTAACAAAAATTATTACTGAAGAAAACATATTGGGTAGTACTTTGAAGCGTAACTGTATTACCGACTGCGGTGTATAAGTAGCCAACTCTATTACCTACAATAAGGTTAACATCATCGGATGAAAGAGCATCACCAAACATTGTAAGGTTGCGCAAATCACAGCCGAGTACTTTCCCAAATGTAAACTGAACGTTGTATGCTTTTGTGTTCGATAGCAGTAAATTAACTCCACTCGCAGTAAACGCCACATTTCCGATAATTTCTGATTGTACAATTGAAACATTGGTTTTAAAGGTTGGTGTAGATCCAGATAGTGCAAAGCTTCCATTTGTGTTTCTCATCCCATTAATAACAATATTTCGGTTGTCTGCCATTGCAATGGTGTAATTTCCTTCCACCCAAAATGGAGTATTGTCAGCTGCACACAAAAACGTAAGTGACTTATTAATGGTAATGTTTTCTACCCAAGGCAATAAATCGATTCTGTTGTTGACGATGATTTGATCACCATCAACTGCTGCGGTAACGGCTGCACCAATTGAAGCAAAGGTTCCAACTGGGCCGTTTTGCTGAACGATTCGATCAATAGCAAATGTTTTAAAAGATGCGAGAGAAATAGCTAAGACGCTGATAATGTATTTCATAGTAAACAGTTTTCGTGAACAAAAATAGACAGGACTTTATTATTTTCCAATACAAATCTGAAGAATATTAATGTTGGATTTGAATTTTTAAAGTCGATTTTTTTGAAGATGAAATCAAATTCAAGAAATACATACCATTCGGGATATTTGAAACATCAATAGATTGATCCGAATGCGCGACGTTACCTATTATTTTTTTTCCCGTAAAATCCAATAATTCATAAACATAAGCATCCATTTGACCCTTTAATGTAAAAAAGTCATTTGCGGGATTCGGATAAATATAAATTGGATTCGTATCCAAATTGAACACTGATAAATCCGTAGTGTACCCACAAGCATTTGCAAACAATTGGTTGTTGTTGTAAAAATAGGTTGCAGGGATAGAACCTGAATTCATAACATTTGGTGTTCCAATCGATGCCCACATGTTAGAAGGAATTTCTGCAGGTCGTTGACCAAAATAATACGAAGTGTCCGGCAAGCTCGATGTTCCCGAAGGAGCTATGGTGCCTTTGTTGTTGTTGCCATGAACGAAATGTCCTGTTCCTTGAATCGTGTAATTCACAGCACTGTAAGGTGCGGAGGTATTGGGAATTTCATTTCCGACTAAATTCTGATTTGGTGAAGTATTGTCACTGAAAAAAATACCGAATAAACTTCCTCTGTTTCTAAAGAAGGTATTATGAGGTCCGTTCGCACCATGCGAATTGTCGATGACAATATTTTGACCATCGTTTTGTTCAAATAAATTGGCGTAAACATAATTTCCATGCAGCACCATATCTCCTGCTGAGTTTGAAGGAAAAAAGAAACCTTCATTCCAATAAGGATCAATTGAACGATTGTAAGCAAAAACATTGCCATTAGCACCCGCCTGAACAATCATTGAATGCCGTAAACGCTCGAAAATATTACTGTACACTAAACATTCATTTGTGGTAAAATGCAGCATTACGCCGTAAGCGCGACCTCCCCCACCGTATTCAAACGCATGATGAAAATACGAATTGGTAATAGACAAATTGGAGCTGTGCGAAGCTTCGATGTGCGCAAAAGTCGTTTTGTTCGATTCTATACCATTCACCCAACAATTGACTGCATAGTCGAAATGGATTACACTTGCTTGTTCCGGTGCACAATTATCTATTCGTTCGATCGATAAACATTCGATACCTACATTTGAAACGGGAATTATTTTCTTGGCTTTCGGATTTCTGGAAAGTGAATAATTCATCCTTAGGGACGCATCCAAATATAAAGTATCATTAGCCACAGCGACAACTTGAGCAATTTGACCAACGGAATTCAATGCCCAAGCAGAAGTCACCCAATCGCTATCGTTTTGAATCAGTTGAATCCAATCACCTGTTTGGTAAAGTGAAGTATTTGCTATTCTGATGAAATCCGAACCTTTAGTCGCTTCTTCAATCAGCGCCGATGTATCACTATTTACAACAAATCCAAGAATATTGATTCCATTTCCTGATCCGGAATGATCGATGATAAACTTTGTATTCGTCGCTCCGGCACCTCTAATAATCATATTTGATCGAAGCGGAATGGCTGAATTAAAGAGGTATTGTCCCGGAGGAAAATAAACAATAATGGGCTCCTGATGATTGAGCATCAACGAACCCATAGGATAATCACAGGGTGTTTGGCCATCATTAAATAATCCTTCAACAACGGCATCCAAAACAGTAAAACCTATAGTTGAAGTATCTTTTAATCCGGCAACAGACCAATCCACTACCCTATCCTGAGGAATGGTTTGTGCAAACGAAAGTATGGAACAGAACGTAAAAAGAACGTAAAGAATAGTACGAAACATAAACAGAAGTAATGGTTTACAAAATTATGGATTTTTAATTTTATTGATCAGAAGTTCTGGGAAATCGGTAATCAATACGTCAACACCCATATTGGCTAATTGCTGCGCTTTTTTCTCAGTATTTACGGTCCAAGCAAACGTTTTGATTCCTTTTTTAAATAAAACCTGAATTTTTCGTTTGCGAATTGTAGGATAAAACATTCCGAGAGCATAGGGATTAAAAGTCAAGTCTTCTAAAAACGACAGTACATTGTTTTTTGGCTGGTATACCAAGTAAACCAGTTTAAATGCTGTATCTATTTTATGAATTTGATTCAAAACATTCGCATCAAAACTCATGAATACGATTTGATTTTTAAACTTAGAGGCGCTCGCTTCGTTAAGTACAATTTTAGCATATTCTTCAACTGAAGGATAATTTAGTGTATCGCCAAATTTGTATTTGATTTCGAAAAGTAGCGCGACATTTGCAAAATCGACCGAATCAAAAACCGTTGTTAAAAGTGGTTTTGATGCATTGAATTTATTCTGTCCAGGAAATTGAGGATGGGGTTTGGAACCGCAATCAAAGCATTCCACCTCATC
>JBILIM010000210.1:0-4185 GCA_044349985.1 Crocinitomicaceae bacterium | reverse complement strand
AAAGTCCATTTCATTTGAGGTATTCGTGAATTTCAAAATTAATGTTAATTGTCGGCTGATAATTATTTAATTTTGCTAAAAAAATATTGTATGAAAAGGACCTTATTGTACTTAACCCTATTCGCTATATTGCCATCAATGCTTTCCGCTCAATTTACACAAATGGGTGAAGTTATTATTCAGGGAAACAGGATAAGTCGGCCTTTTAGTAAACCTGTTCAGAATATTTCAATCATTACCAAAGAGCTAATTGCCAAAACGCCAGCTCGAAGTATTCAAGAATTACTGACTTATGTTGCAGGTGTTGATGTGCGTCAAAGAGGAGTAGGAGGTGTGCAGGCAGACATCGGAATTCGTGGTGGTGGTTTTGAACAAACATTGATATTGTTGAATGGCGTAAAGTTATCCGATCCTCAAACGGGTCATCACATGATGAATATTCCTGTTCCTTTGGAAGCGGTTGAACGCATTGAAATAATAAAAGGTAGTGCTACGAGATCCTTCGGTTTAAATGGAATCGCAGGCGCAATAAATATCATTACGCGTTTGGGTTCAGAACAACAAGCAAGTATAACGGCATATGGTGCAGACTTTAGCACTTTTGGTGGACAGTTCTTTTTCACACAGCCAATATCGAATAGATATTATCAGAACATTTCGGGTTCATATGATGTATCAGAAGGCTATCAATACAATTCTGATTATCAAGTTACCAATCTTAATTATGAGTCTGGGTTGAGAATAGCACCGTCACTTTCTTTAAGAGGAATGATTGGTTTTACCGGAAGAAATTTTGGAGCCAACGGATTTTACACGGATAAATTCCCTGATCAATGGGAACAAACAAAAACGCTGCTTTCTTCATTAGCGTTAACCTACTCGAGAAAAAATGTTTATTTGCAAGCGCGTTCCTATTTTCGTCAGAATGAGGATGAATTTCGTCTGAAGCGCTTTGACCCTGCTTTTTATACCAATATTCACCAATCCAGAACGTTAGGATTTGAGTTGAATGGTACGTATAAATCTGTTTTAGGAATTACCGGTTTAGGTGCAGAATTGCGTCAAGAACGATTGGAAAGTTCCAATTTAGGTGAACGAGAAAGAACATTCTACGGCATATTTGCTGAGCATGCCGTAACGCTATTTAAACGTTTGGATGCACAAGTAGGTGTTCATGCGTCATATTATTCCACGTACGAATGGAAAATGTATCCTGGGATAGACTTGGGGTATCAAATTTCTCCATCAAATAGAGTCTATGGGAATTACAGCTTAGGATACCGAGTGCCATCATACACCGAATGGTATTATCAGGATCCTGCAACATCGAGTAATCCAAATCTTATTCCGGAACAGGCTTCCAATGCAGAGTTTGGATATATTTTTACCAAATACGGTTTGCGTTTTGAAGCGTGTTATTTTAACCGTTATTCACAAAATTTGATTGATTACATAAGAGATACAAGCAGTATTGTCCCAAACCCAAATAAATGGACACCAGAAAATGTTGGAAATGTCAAGTTTAATGGCGTTGAATTGTCTTTGGGTTATGGCTATTACAAATCATTTTTTAATGCGGTAAAAATTCAAAATATTGGGTTGAGTTATAATTTTATAGACGCCAACTTTGAAAATGACTTACAAAACGATTCAAGATATATTTTAAATGCATACCGCCACCAGTTTATTGCTGGGTTGACTTTGGATTTTTTCGATGCTTTACAAATAACCGTGAGATCAAGATATATTCAACGCTACACGGATGTGAGTTATTGGTTGTTGGATGGTAAAATGTCGTTTCATCTTATTCCAAAATTGAACATTTTTGCAGAATTAACAAACGTTACCGATCAAGAGTACGTTGAGTCTGGATTTGTACAGATGCCGGGAAGATGGATTAAGGTTGGTTGTACGATTAAATTGAACTGATCATTTTAAAAAACAACCGTCTTGCATCACCAATTTCCTGTCGGCCATATCCGCAAGAATTTCGTTATGTGTAACAATGACAAAGGTTTGATTGAATTCCTCACGAAGCGTAAAAAACAAAGCGTGCAATTCTTCAGAATTTTTGGAATCTAAATTACCCGAAGGTTCATCGGCAAAAAGTACTTTTGGCTGATTGATAAGTGCTCGGCACACAGCAATTCGTTGTTGCTCTCCGCCTGAAAGTTCATTGGGTTTGTGTGTCGCACGATTGCTCAAACCAACGAGTTCCAAAAGTTTATAAGCTTCTTTTTTCGCTTGATCCAAGGGTGTTTTACGAATTATTGCCGGAATAATGATGTTCTCTAGAGCTGTAAACTCTGGGAGCAATTGGTGAAATTGAAAAATGAATCCTATGTTTTTATTTCTAAATTCTGCAATTTTTTTGGACGACATCTCAAAAGGCCTTTCACCTGCGATTTCTAGAATTCCTTTATCTGGCTTGTCCAATGTGCCTAGAATTTGAAGAAGTGTAGTTTTTCCAGCACCTGATGAACCCACAATAGATACCACTTCACCTTCTTTGATGCTAAGGTCTATACCTTTCAACACATGCAATCCATCGTAGGATTTGTGAATGTCTTTGGTTTGAAGAATCATTTTTTAAGTTGAAGTTGGTGCCCCATTTTGTCGCGTTTTGTGCGTAAATAAAGCTCGTTGTGTTCGTTACTGTTTATTTCAAGCGGTATGTTCTCAATGATTTCAAGTCCATAACCAATAAGTCCGGTGCGTTTGGTAGGGTTATTTGACATGAGTTTCATTTTTGAAATACCAAGATTTCGAATGATCTGAGCCCCAATTCCATAATCGCGTTCGTCCCCTTTGAAACCTAATTTTATGTTCGCTTCCAAGGTGTCTAATCCCTCTTCTTGAAGTTTATAAGCTTTCAATTTATTCATTAAGCCAATGCCTCGTCCTTCTTGATTCATGTATATAATTGCACCTTTTCCAGCAGCATCAATCATTTCCATTGCTTTGTGCAATTGAGGACCACAGTCACAACGGCACGAACCGAAAATATCACCTGTTAAACACGATGAATGCACACGAACAAGAACCGGTTCATCCTTTTCCCATTTACCTTTTACAAGGGCCAAATGTTCCATACCGGTATTGATTTCTTTGAAAGCATGAAGTTGGAAATCGCCATAACATGTTGGCATTTTTACGTCAACAATAGGCTCGATGAGCGATTCATTTTTAATTCGGTATTCAATTAAATCTTCTATGGAAACGATTTTAAGGTCGAATTTGGCAGCGATCTCAACCAATTGCGGTAAACGCGCCATAGTTCCATCTTCATTGAGAATTTCAACAATCACTCCGGCAGATTCGAATCCAGCTAATCTTGCTAAATCTGTGGCAGCTTCGGTATGACCTGCTCTTCGCAATACACCACCTTTCTTTGCTTTTAAAGGAAATATGTGTCCCGGTTTTCCCAAATCTTCAGGTTTCGTATTGGGATCAATAAGTGCTTGAATCGTTTTGGATCGATCACTTGCAGAGATTCCCGTGGTGCATCCATGACCGATCAAATCTACCGATACCGTAAACGGTGTTTCATACGTGGCTGAATTGCTCTGAACCATTAGGTCCAATTTTAATTCCTCACAACGATCTTCAACGAGTGGAGCACAAATTAAACCACGACCGTGTGTAGCCATAAAGTTGATGATTTCAGGTGTTACATTGCGCGCTGCAGTTAAAAAATCACCTTCATTTTCCCGGTCTTCATCATCAACAACAATAATAACTTTTCCGTTTTTAATTTCTTCTATTGCTTCTTCTATACTATTGAGTTGAAATGTCATCTTACTTTTTTAGGAATTCAAAATTAATTTAATTTGAGATGTGTGTTACAGGTATAACATTAATTTGACCGAATGGTTTGATTGCTTTCTATGATTTGAATTAAAGGAAGTGTAACATGTTCCCAAGAAAAATTATTTTGAACATAATGTTTCCCCGAATTACCAATTTGATTCAGCATAGTTTTGTCGGCTAATAAAATCTCAATAATTTGAGCGTAAGTTTCAGGGGTGTCTGCAACCAAAATTTCTCTTTTATCTTCGGCTTTGATAGCGTTATTTGTCATTTTTGTAGTTACACAAGGTAGTCCTGAAGCCATGGCTTCTAGAAGTTTATTTTGCATTCCTGTTCCAATCATCATTGGTGCGATGAAAATTTTTCCTTTTTGGT
>JBILIM010000208.1:0-4209 GCA_044349985.1 Crocinitomicaceae bacterium | reverse complement strand
AAAATCAACGGATGCGCTTGGACACTTCAAAGACGATCAAGTCGTTTTTATTGAACTAACACCAGAACAAGACATTGACTGGGATTTACTTCAAATCAGACAAAACACAGTACTTATATTGTCCTCCAATTACAACAACACAACACATGTTTTTCGCAATTTTTATAATATTTTAGCGAATAAAAATATCAATGCACCAGTAATTCTTAAAAGAACGTTAACCGAACACGATTCAGAGCGTTTTCAATTGCATGTGTCTGCAGAAACGGGTTCGTTATTTATAGATGGATTTGGGGATGGGATTTGGCTGAACGGCCCACAGCCCATGATAAACCTTAATACCACCTCATTCGGAATTCTACAAGCTACCAGAACGCGTATATCCAAAACGGAATACATTTCTTGCCCTTCATGTGGAAGAACACTATTTGACTTGCAGGAAACCACAGCAAAAATAAGAAAGGTAACCTCACACCTTAAGGGAATAAAGATTGGAATTATGGGATGTATTGTAAACGGGCCTGGTGAAATGGCAGACGCCGATTATGGCTATGTAGGCTCAGGTCCTGGAAAAATAAATCTTTACAAAGAAAAAGAGGTGGTAAAACGAAATATACCTGAAAACGAGGCGGTTACAGCATTAATAGATCTTATAAAAGAACATAATGACTGGGTTGAGCCTGCATTAAAAGAAATTTAAAAGTATAAATGCACCGCGTTTCACGTGAAACAAAACAACTTTAACGACCAATGTGTATCAATAAAACAGAAATATCACTTGGTGACACTCCACTAATTCTTGACGCCTGACCAATAGAACGCGGTTTTAAATTCGTCAGCTTTTCTTTAGACTCAATACTTAAACTCTTGATAGACATGTAATCTATGTCTTTTGGTAGAATAACATCTTCTAAGCGCTTCGTTTTATTCACCAATTCTTGTTCACGATCAACATAACCCTGATACTTCAAAAGAATTTCTGCCTGTTCCAAAACCTCAATATTACCATTGACAAAGGACTCAATGGAGTCTTTCAAGGCATCATCCATAGACAACACGTCGCTCAAACTTAATTGAGGTCGCATAATTAAAGATGACAGCTTTACCTGTTGATTAATAGCAGCGGATTGACGTTCTATTAATACCTTATTCGCCTTCCCAGGTGCAATGCCTTCTGTTTTCAAAGAATGTATCACACTGTTAACACTTGATGATTTTTGCTCAAGTTGTCTAACTCGACCCTCATCAGCCAAACCAATATTATAACCCAAATGCGTTAATCGGCTATCCGCATTATCCTGTCTTAACAAAATTCTAAACTCAGCACGACTTGTGAACATTCGGTACGGTTCTTCAGTTCCTTTGGTTATTAGATCATCGATAAGCACGCCAATATATGCCTGGTCACGAGTTAAAATAAATGGTGTTTCTCCTTTAACTTTCAAGTGTGCATTAATTCCGGCCATCAATCCTTGACAGGCCGCCTCCTCATAACCCGTTGTGCCATTAATTTGCCCAGCAAAAAACAAACCTTGAATTAATTTCGTTTCTAAAGAATGTGTTAACTGAGTTGGTGGAAAATAGTCGTATTCTATAGCATAACCTGGACGAAACATTTTAACTTGTTCCAACCCTGGAATCGTTTTTAGTGCACTCATTTGAATTTCTTCAGGAAGGGAAGAACTGAAACCATTTAAATAAATTTCGACAGTCTTCCATCCCTCAGGTTCAATAAAAAGTTGATGTCTATCCCTATCAGCAAACCTATTAATTTTATCCTCAATACTAGGGCAGTATCTAGGACCCGTGCTTTTAATCGCGCCATTAAACATAGGTGAACGATCAAAACCTGAACGCAAAATGTCGTGAGTCTGTGTGTTCGTATATGTGATGTGACAAGGAAGTTGTCTTTCCAGAACACACTTATCTTTAAAACTAAATATAGAATGGTGAACATCTCCATGTTGCACCTCCGTCTTTGAATAATCAATTGAGCGCCCATCTAGTCTCGGAGGTGTTCCTGTCTTCATTCTACCAGATTGAAAACCTAGAGCAACCAACTCTTCGGTAATCCCAGTAGCAGCTTTTTCAGCCATTCGTCCACCACCAAACTGTTTTTCACCCAAGTGAATTAAACCGTTTAAGAAAGTTCCATTCGTAAGAACCACGGCATCGGCATAAACAGCCATACCCATAGCGGTTCTAATCCCTTTAACAACACCATTATCCGTGATCAACCCCACACACATGTCCTGCCAGAAATCGACATTTTCGTTCGATTCCAACGACAATCTCCAAAGCTCTGAAAACAGCATTCTATCATTCTGAGTGCGGGGCGACCACATAGCAGGACCTTTTGACCTATTCAACATTCGAAACTGAAGAGCACTCCGATCACTTATAAGTCCGGATTCACCACCCAAAGCATCTATTTCACGAATAATCTGACCTTTAGCAACACCACCCATAGCCGGGTTACAACTCATTTGGGCAATTGTGCCCATATTCATAGTCACCAACAACACCCGACTACCCATTTTCGCTGCAGCATTCGCTGCTTCACAACCTGCATGACCGGCTCCAACTACAATAACATCATATCGACTTAACACATCACTAAAATTTAGAACAAAAATAAATCGTATTTATGTTTCACGTGAAACAAACAGGTTTAAATAATGGTCTTCCATAGAGCGCATCATCCGTTCTTCTTCCACAGTTTTATCTTTAAACCCACACAAATGAAGGACACCATGAACTATTACACGCATTAACTCATTGGTAAAGTCCACACCATGCGCTTTTGCATTATCATCAACACGATCCACCGAAATAAAAACATCTGAAGAGACAAATTCTTCATTGTAATCAAACGTAATAACATCCGTTAAATAATCGTGATTTAAAAAATCCTGATTGATTTTCAGTAAATAAGGATCTGAACAAAAAATAAAATTCACGAAATCCAGCTCTCTTTTCTGGTCCTTAATAACAAAAGATAACCAATCACCTACAGCAATAAAATCAAGCCGGGAATTTAAAACCTCCAGCTCATTGAATGTAATCATTATTCCTTTTTAAAATAAATATACACGTGACTTCCACCATGAGTAAAGACGACTTCATCAGCAAGCGATCGCATAAGAAATACACCGCGTCCGTTTTCTTTAAGAACATTTTCTGGTGCTGTTGGGTCCGGTAAATTATCATAATCAAATCCATTACCCTGATCTTTTACCGCATAACAAAACTCATCCGTATTGTCACCAACCAAGACCGATACAATAAGATCACTTGACTTTCTATTTCCGTGCTCAATAGCATTATTAACAGCTTCAGTTACAGCAATTAAAACGTTTCCAAAGGCATCATCATTTATACCCAAATCCCCGCAGGTATCTGTAATTAAAGCCTCTACCTTATTTATTTCATCATAACTCGAAGCTATAGAAACCTCCTTTATCACTATAAAACCTTCTTTCATAAAGAAAAACATTACGAACCATCAGAAACTGTTATTAAAATACTCGTTGGCCTTATCCTTATAGTACTTTTTATAAACAGGATCTATGGTTTTTAATAATTCAATTTGTCTCAATTTTTCCTTGTTATACTCATCAAATCGAATTTTGTTTCCATCCTGAAAATTTTTTCCTGAAGTTGATTCTCTTTTCTCTTCGTACCCTCTTTCTAAAAGTGCTTTTTCACTTTCCAACAAGCGCGTTAAAATATTCTTTTGACGCGTTAGCATTGCATCGCTAATTGCCTTGTTTATTAAATCAGACTCTTGCTTTTCAAGGTCTTTTATTAAGTCATTTAAAGCGTTTCCCTGACCTTGACCATCCTTATTAAGCTCTTGTTTCAACTCTTCTAAACGTTGCCTAATTGCTGTTTGTTCCGCAGCCATTTTAGCAATCTGTTCATTGCTCAGACCCAACATATTCATTCCATCCTTTCCTTGACCTTTTCCATTTCCAGGAGACTTACCCTCACCTTTCTGCCCTTTTTTCAATTGGTCCAACTGCTTTTCCAGCATTTGCTTCATATCTCCTGGAGTCATGGACGAGCCTGGTTTAGGCTTACCTTTTCCACCAGGATTGTTGCAACTACCAGAACCCTGCTGCATACTTTGCATCTGTTGCTGCATGCTCTGAAGACTTTCGTTTAAAAGTAAGGCTAAGTTGTTATAGGAGGTCATAACTAATTGTT
>JBILIM010000119.1:0-5604 GCA_044349985.1 Crocinitomicaceae bacterium | reverse complement strand
CTTGCCAACATAAATGATAGTACCTGTTATATCTAAAAACTGATAAACCCCAGGCAATTCGGGGAGTAGTTTTAATTTTAAATCCAGTTCTTTAGAAGAATTTGTCACGGTGTAAAAATACAAAAAAGCCAACCCTTTAAGAGCTGGCTTTTCAGTTTGCGTTAAAATTGTGTCTTTTTATCTTACGAGTATTCGCTCATTGTTTGTTACTCCATTTGCGTCTGTTGTTATTAATATATAGGTACCTGGATTTAAATCAATTTCTTCTATTTCGCCCTCATTGCTGATTTGGCAACGGTGAACAACTACACCCATGTCATTCATCACATAAGCTTCTTTTGTTTGTACCTCTGCTTTCATCGTGATGTGACCAACAGATGGATTTGGATAAACCATAAAGGCACTGGTTGTATTCCCATTGTTTCCGCCTTGAACATTTGGTAAATAGGAAGGGTTGAAATAATTATTGGCATTTCCAACCGGCTGATTGACATCGAATCTTTTGAATGTAGTACAACCGTTCGGTTCCGTAATGGTAAGGTTATAGATACCAGCGGTTAAAGAAGACTGGTCTTCCTGACCGGCTACTATACCTGTTCCGTTTGGTGTCGTCCAGTTAATTGTTAAGGGTATTGCCGGGACCGTAATATTAATGGCGCCATCGTTTCCGTTAAATGTTGAAACATTGGTGATGATTGCCTGCATGTTGAACGGTTGCGGAGAAATCAATGTTACGTCGGCGGATGTAGATACACCAAGGTCATCAGAAATATTGAAGGTGTAATTTCCTGCTGCGAGGTTGCTTGCTGTGAATTGAGTTCCAAGGACAGTCACACCATTTACAATATACGGTTCAGAACCTCCTGTAATATCAATTACAACTTCACCGTTTGAATACCCATAGCATCCCGGATTGGTTGTACTTACTTGTAAACTTAAATTTATGTTTTGTGCTTGTAATTGTAATGCCGTTAGCGTTGTTGTTGCAATTAGGCTAAGATTTCGGAATAATTTAGACGTTTTCATATTTTTAATTTTATTTCGTTTCATCGTTTGTATGACACAAAGTTGTGGTGAATTGGCCAGGTGTGAAATAATATAGCGTCTTGAGAAATTAAAATCAGTTCATGCACGCAGTCCACCTACGTAGTTTTACTTGAATCGGTCCTTAATTATCGTTGACAGCCAGGATCAATATTCTTTTTTTGACCTGCTGAAAAAGCGTCATCAAAGAAAAAACGATATATTTAGTCTAAATTTTCTTATGAAAAAATTGGTGCTATTTGCTTTATTTCTCTTTCCTTTTATCGGTTTTTCTCAGCTGACCGGAAATAGATTTAATGTAAATGCAAAGTTTAGCGTGGGTCAAATAGATACCGCATTCTTTATTAATCCTGCCTTGACTGCCGAAATCATTATACACAATAGGTTTGGTTTAAATTATAATCTTGATATTTTAAGACGTAATGATAATGTCAACCAAACACGGGTTCCGATGGGGTTGATTGGAGGACCGATAGTTATGTTGGTTGGAGCGATAAATTCTGCTGATGGTGACACAACAAATGGAAGTGGTTTTGGGGTCGTTTTGGGACTGTTAATGCTTGCCTTACCTGATGGCGTTAGTTTTCATCAGCCTTTGGGTTACCGGGGTGATATTTCTCCTTATGTTAATGTCTTGGGAATTGATTTTATTCGAAACAAGTTTACAGATGACCGTTCCATCAAGTATTCATGCAGTTTTGGTGTAAAAGGGTCCTATTTACTGAAGGATCACTTTTTGTTTTCAGCTTTCGTTGAGGGAAGAAAGACTGCTGGCATTCCTTTAGGTTTTGGAGGCGGAGTTGGAGTCGGTTATGCTTTCAAGAAAAGGAACTAAATGCGAATGGAGGAACCCAAGAAGAAACGAATTGCTATAATAGGTGCGGGGTTTTCAGGAATGATGACCGCAATTCATTTGATAAAGCATAAGGTCAATGCAGAAATTTATTTATTTGATGAGAAGCCTCATATCGGGCGAGGCATAGCTTACTCTCCTTATTCTAAAAAACAATTATTGAATGTTGTTGCTGGAAAAATGAGCGCATTTCCTGAGTATCCGAATCACTTTGTTGAGTGGGTTTTAAAGCAACCTTCCCACAATGCCTTGGACCGAAACATGATTGTGAATGCCTTCCTCCCGAGAGATTTGTATGGTGAATATTTGGAAAAGGTATGGGAAGCCGCTCATAAAGAGGCGCAGTATGCTGGCCTAACGATTCATAGTATCAAGGATAAGGTGGTTCATTTAGATTATGAAAAAACGATTTCAACAATCCAAACTCAAGGTGGATTCCAATTGACTTTTGACGCTTGTGTAATCGCTACAGGAAATCAACTTCCAGGAAATCCGAAAATTTCGGATGCATCTTTTTATGCTACAACGTATTATTTTCAAAATCCATGGGATCAAAAAGCAGTTTCTCAATTGAATGACGATGCCGTGCTTATTTTGGGTAATGGGTTAACCATGGTGGATACTGTCATTGGTCTTTTGGAAAATGGATTTAAAGGAAAAATGATCTCGTTATCACCTAATGGTTTTAATATACTTCCTCATAGGCATAATGGGATGGTGTATGAACAACTCAGTAAAGAATTAAAAGATATCGATAATTTAAAAGATTTGGTACGCTTGGTTAACCATCATGTGCGGTTGGTCCGTACTTTTGGATTGACTGCTGAACCAATTATTGATGCGCTACGCCCCCATGCACAGCGGTTTTGGCAGCAATTTTCTTTGAATGAGAAACAATTGTTTATGAAGAAATACCGGCATTTATGGGGTGTGGCAAGACATCGTATTCCGATGCACATTCATGATAAAATTCAACGGTTACAGATTGAGGGACGTTTACAAATTTTGGCAGGTCAAATCCGAAACCTTACTTTAAAAGACGGTGAAGTGGAGTGCAGCTACAAAAATAAAGCGGAGGAATTGTTGCATTTCCGCGTATGTAGGGTAATTAATTGTACCGGTCCTGAATCTGATTTGGATAAATTGGACAATCACTTTTTAAAAGATGCCAAAGAAAGAAAGGTCCTTCTTCAAGATGAATTAAAATTGGGTATTCAAACGAACATTTCTGATTTTACATTGAAAAATACAAAAGGGCAACCACAGGTAGCGCTCTACACGCTCGGTGCAAACTTACGCGGTGAGCTGTGGGAGTCAACGGCAGTGAATGAATTGAGACAACAGGCTAAAAGTCTTGCTGCAATTATTGTTAACACTATGTAATCGCTTTTATGTTGTTAATTGTGTTTGTTTTTTAACAATGCACGGTATATTCCTCTTTCCTTTTTTACTTTTGATAAAATTTATAAATAATGGAAATTACACCAGATATAGTCGAAAAACTTGAAAAGTTAAATGAAAAGTATGCTGCGTTAGGTCAAGATCTAAGTTCTTATTTAGACGGACTGCTTTATGCAGATTCAGTGAAGTATTGGGATTACATTCAAGTAGACACCTTATTGAGCCTTCAAAAACCAAAAACAAGTTTTCCGGATGAGGTAATTTTCATCGTTTACCATCAAATAACAGAACTCTATTTCAAGTTGGCTTTGTGCGAGTTTGAGCAACTAGGAGCGCAAAATGCGATGAATAAAGCGTTTTTTATCGAACGTGTAAATAGAATTAATCGGTATTTTGAAGCACTCATAAAGAGTTTCGAAATTATGGTTACCGGGATGGATAAAGAGCAATTTTTAAAATTCAGAATGTCACTTTTACCTGCAAGTGGGTTTCAGTCCGGACAATACCGCTTTATCGAAATATACAGTACAGATTTTATCAATTTAGTGCATAAAGACAAGCGCGAAGCATTGAAAAACACCAACTCCATTAGGGAAATGTATGAACACATTTATTGGAAGGAAGGTGCAACAGAGGTGGGAAGTGGAAAGAAAACGTTAACATTAGAACAGTTTGAGCAGCGCTACCAGGACGTGTTTATAAATTTGGGCGAGAAGTGCATTCACACCAATTTATGGCAGGTTTATAAACGATTACCAGAGGAAGATCAAAAGGATGAAAAGGTAATTAATGTGCTGCGCCAAAACGATATAAATGTAAATATTAACTGGCCCTTAGCACATTATAAATCAGCCGTTCGATATTTAGAGCGACCAAACGATGATATTGCTGCTACAGGTGGAACAAACTGGCAAAAGTACTTACCTCCAAGGTTTCAAAAACGCATTTTTTACCCAGAATTGTGGTCTTCAAACGAAAAGGAGGATTGGGGAAAAGCTTGGGTTATGGATGCCTTAGTATAGCATTTACTTCATCCATAATTGAAGAAGCGCAGCCATACTATCAAAATGATAGTCAGCTAAATTCAATTTAGGTTCCGGGTAATGTGTTTTTTCAGGAATACATACCACATGCATTCGTGCTGCTTTTGCCGAGATAATTCCGTTTAAGGAATCTTCAATTACCAAGCATTGCAAGGGGTTGCTTTTCAATTTTTCAGCAACTGTCAAATACACTGCAGGATGTGGCTTGCCCCATTTTTCGTGTTCAGCACTGTGGGTAAAATTAAAGTAGTGTTTGACATCAAGTGCAGCCAGCACGGTTTCAATTAAAATGCTGTATGAAGACGTTGCGAGTCCAATTTTAATATTCTTGGACTGTAAAAACGCCAAAGTTTCTACGACACCGGCTAATGGCAAGGGATTTTGTTCTATCAACCGAATCATTTTTTCAATGATTTTATCCTCCAATTGTTTAGGTGTAAAGTCTTTCCATCCCTCATGTTTATGCCAGAACCGAACCACTTCATCAATTCTCAATCCAACAGTTTTTTGAAAATCTGATTTGGTTAACCGAGATCCAACCGATGCGAATACCTCTTCCATTGCAATTTTCCAAAGGGGCTCTGAATCGATGAGAACACCATCCATATCAAAGATGACGGTATTGTATAAATTTAGATTGGGCATAAAGTTTAAGAATTCAATTTAAGATGAACACTTTCGATTTTCTTTTCACTAACTTTCTCAACAGTAATCAAGTAATTTGAAAAGCGTACCTGTGTTCCTTCATCCGGAATGGTTTCAAGTTCATTGATGATAAGTCCGCCAAGCGTGTCATACACATCCGATTCTGGCAGTTCGAGATGGTATTTGTCGTTGAGGTAATCAATTTCCAGTCTTGCCGAAAGTTGATATTCTGTTTCATTCAATTGCTGCTCCAAAAGCTCTTCAACATCATGTTCATCTTCTATTTCGCCAAAAATTTCTTCAATAATATCTTCCAGTGTTACGATTCCGGCAGTACCACCATATTCATCAACTACAACAGCAATTTTTCCGGAACGATTTGAAAACAATTCTAAGAGTTCTTTGCCAGGCATTGCGGTGGGCACAAACGAAACCGGTAATAATATTTGTTTTATCGAGGCAGGTTTTTTAAACAATTCATAGGAATGCACATAACCGATAATATTGTCAATTTTCCCTCTGTAAATAATGATTTTTGAAAATCCGGTTTCAATAAACAGTTGGGTTAATTCTTCTATGGTGCTTTCCACTTCCAAAGCGTAAATTTCTGTTCTTGGC
>JBILIM010000032.1:0-10170 GCA_044349985.1 Crocinitomicaceae bacterium | reverse complement strand
AGTCACGTGCTTTAATAGCAGAAAAATCAAGCGCATTTTTGAGGATTTGAATTTCATTCATCATCTCTTCCTCTTCTTTAATATTGGCATTGATGTGTTCTACATAATGTTCTAAATCGATCTTCGAAAACACTTTTTCTCTTTTGACATTTTTTGATCCAGAAATTCTAAGAAAGAACAGACTAATCGACATAACGACCTGGGTAGGAATGTAAAGCAGTCCATAAATTAATACCATTGGCAGCGTAGCTAAGGATAAAAATTTATTGGGATTGATTTGCACAATGGCTTTGGGCAAAAACTCTGAAACGGAAAGTACAAGTAGGGTTGAAATAATGGTTTGTAATAATAAAACCCATGTGGTATGCGAAACACCCCAATTCGATATAACGGGTTCCAAAAGTTCTGCGGAATAAATACCGAAAACGACAAGGGAAACGTTGTTGCCTAATAGCAAAAGGGCTATGAAAAAAGATTCGTTTTTGTAAAATAGGGAAACCAATTTACCCCGCCACGTTCCTTTGGCTTCATCAAGAGCAATTTTTAATCTGTTTGAGGAAAGAAAAGCAATTTCCATTGCCGCGAAGAAGGCACAAAACAACAGCGCGATTAAAATAATCAGGTACTGCATGGTTTCAGGATTTAAGCATTACCCTTTCAAACAAATGAACTTTATAAGACATCAAATCCAATATCTTTTCGGTAGTATGCGTCTTGAAATTCTATGCCTTCAATAGTATTGTAGGATCTCTGCAATGCGATATCTAGGTTTTTTCCAAGAGAAGTTACTGCTAAAACCCGACCTCCAGAAGTTAGAACAGTTGGGCCGTCAGAACTTGTTCCTGCATGAAAAACGATGCTTTCTGAAACCGTATTCAAACCATAGATTTGTTTTCCTTTTTCATAATTTTCGGGGTAACCACCAGACACCATCATAACTGTTGCTGCGGATTTATCCACAAATTGAATGTCTCTTTCCGATAAGGTATTGGTTGCTACACCTTCAAGTAAATCAAGTAGGTCCGATTTCAATCTTGGAATAACAACCTCAGTCTCAGGGTCTCCCATTCTGCAGTTGTATTCAATAACATAAGGATCACCTTTTACATTAATTAAACCAAAGAAAATGAAACCTTTGTATTCAATTCCATCTTGTTTTAAACCTTTAACGGTTGGAATTATAATTTGATTTTGAATTTTATCCATAAATCCTGGATCCGCAAAAGGTACAGGAGAAATCGCTCCCATTCCTCCGGTATTCAAACCCATGTCTCCTTCACCGATGCGTTTGTAATCTTTCGCCTCTGGCAATAATTTGTACGAATCACCATCGGTAATTATAAAAACAGAAAGCTCGATTCCCTTTAAAAATTGTTCAATAACAACTTTTTGTCCTGCTTTACCAAATTTGTCCTCAGTTAACATGGAGACCAATTCAGCTTTTGCTTCAATTAGATCATCTAGTATCAAAACCCCTTTACCCGCTGCTAATCCATCCGCTTTGAGAACATAAGGGGCTTTCATGTTTTCTAAAAATCGCAACCCTTCCGCCAACGTTTCTTTGGTAAAAGAACCGTATTTTGCTGTCGGAATATGGTGTCTTTGCATAAATTGTTTTGCAAAGTCTTTACTTCCTTCCAGTTGGGAAGCTATTTTATTAGGACCAATGATTGGAATTTTCTTCAATTGGGCATCATCCTGAAAATAATTTGCGATACCATTAACGAGAGGTTCTTCAGGACCAACTAAAACCATCTCGATTTCTTGTTCCAAAACAAAGGACTTCACCTCTTCAAAGTTAAGCGGGTCAATAGCAACGTTTTTGCCATGCTGTCTTGTGCCCGCATTACCAGGGGCAATAAAAAGTTCATCCAACATGGAGCTCTGCGCAATTTTCCAAGCCAACGCATGCTCTCTACCCCCTGATCCTAATAGTAATATCCTCATTTTATATCAACAATATTTTAGAATTGACTCGAATATGGTCTTGCCGTCTTCATTCCCCAAATTTCTGTCTGCAGCGCGCTCGGGATGAGGCATCATTCCAAATACATTTTTATTGAAATTGGTAATTCCAGCAATATTTAAAAGCGCTCCATTCGGATTACTTTCTAAGGTTACTTCACCAGCATCATCACAATATTTAAACAATATTTGGTCATTATCTTCAATTTTCTTTAACGTTTCTTCATTCGCAAAGAAGCGTCCTTCACCGTGTGCAATCGGTATTTTAAAAACACCATTATGGTTCAATCCTTTGGTTATTGCTGCAGTCGAGGACACAGGTTTAAGATTGACATTTTTGCAAATGAACTTCTGTTGGTTGTTGTGAAGAAGGGCTCCTTCTAATAAACCAGATTCTGTTAAAATTTGAAAACCATTGCATACGCCAAACACGTAACCGCCTTTTTTTGCATGTTCCATAACGGTTGTCATTATTGGTGAAAACTTAGCAATAGCACCTGATCTTAAATAATCACCGTATGAAAATCCACCGGGTAGTACAACCATGTCTACACCTTTTATATCAGTATCTTTATGCCAAAGTTTTTCTACATGCTGGCCCATTAGATCTTTCAAGACATATATCATGTCTTCATCGCAATTAGACCCTGGGAACGTAACAACTCCAAATTTCATTTTTTGAATGCGTTTAATAAGTGATTTTCGTTAGGTAAAAGTAGGGAATTTACAAGCATCTCATTTTCTTAAAAGAAAAAATTAATTAACGAGTAAACAAATGTGGCATAAAACAACCCTAATGCAATGAAATGATAGGTCTTATTTCCAAATGCGTAACTTAAATAAAATGACAGCGGGATGACTAAAAAGCTAAAGCGCTCGACCTGACCAAACATGAAGAAATCAAAAAAACCGAACAGCACACCGATCAACACCATTAACCAAAGGATTTGAATCAACTTTTTCAGGCGCGATGATGATTTTGTAATTTTTAAACGAAGTGAAATAAGTCCGAGAATGAAGAGTAGTGTAAAAAGTACGCTGGTAATGAGAAAGTCGTTTTGTTTTTTATAGTAATTGGTTGTCTGCTCTAAAATTCTCAGGTGAATCTCGTGTTCAGCATAAAGCAGATATAAAAAACCATAAAGTAAAGGAATTCCAAATCCAACAATTGCAAGAATAGTTTCTCTAAATGCTATAGGTCTAGCAACGTAAATCATTAGAAGATAAATCGGAAACAATACAATTATAGGTGGATGAAAACTTGCGGCCACTCCGGCAAAAAACGCCCCGTTAAACACATGTCGACGCCCATCTTCGTTTTGACGCAATTGGAAAAATTGGTAAAGCATTGCAATTAAAGCGGTATGTGCTATCAAAATTCCGTCTAAACTGTAAAAGGAATGGTAAAAACTCATTAAGGTCACATACAATAATGAACTGATATAGCTGTTGCGCTCAAGAAATTCATTTTTATTGTATATCCAGTTGATAAAAAATGCATTTATACCTATTAAAACAACTGAGAAATAGGAATTCCAGGTCTTGGAAATGTACACCGTATTTCCCCATAAACCCAAATTGGAATAGGCATCATAACTGTAGTATTCCGTTTGCCCGTTTAAAAGGTAATAGATAACTATTAATAGCGGTATTAAAAGTAAGACCCCGGCTCTATTTCCTAGAAATAATTTTACCACAATTCAAATTTAGTGAATACAATTAGAATTCACGTTGTTTAAAAATCCAGAACGCCAATCATAATGAAATTTTAATTGCAACTTTATTTTTTTAATTTATATTTGCCCGAATCAGAAAACGATCCAGATTTTTTCAAAAATTGAAAATATGTCTCAAGAAAAAACAAGATATACCGATACGGAATTGGCTGAATTTAAAGAACTCATTCAGCAAAAGCTAAAAGAAGCAAATGAAGATTACACCCTTTTGGTGGGTTCTTTATCGCACAATGATGATCATGGAACTGATGACACAGGCCGTACGTTTAATATGATGGAAGATGGATCCGAGACCTTATCTCGTGAAGAGGTTGCGCAATTGGCTGCGCGTCAGGAGAAGTTTATTCAAAGTCTTCAGGCGGCATTGGTGCGTATTGAAAATAAAACGTATGGAATTTGTCGTGTTACGGGTAAATTGATTCCTAAAGAGCGATTGCGTTTGGTTCCCCATGCAACGATGAGTATAGATGCAAAAAATGCCCAAAATAAATAAGTTTAGTTGGTGAGGAAAAATGTGCTGATTGTTGGGGTAATCGTTACCCTAATCTTGCTTTTTGATCAAATTATAAAAGTGTACGTAAAGACACACTTCGAACCTAGTTTTGGAGCTAATTCTGGTCATCCAATTCTCGGGAACTGGTTCGTAATGGAATATATCGAAAATCAAGGTATGGCTTTCGGAACAACATTCGGCCATTCGATTTGGCATAAATTGGCATTAAGTATATTCCGGATAATTGCCATATTTCTTATTTGCTATTATTGGTTCAAACAGGCAAAGGCTGGAGCTCCTAGAGGATTTTTAATTTCATTAGGATTGGTATTAGCCGGTGCAACAGGAAATTTAATTGATTCCATGTTTTATGATTTCATTTTTCCTATTGACCCGTGCTTACCATGGAATCATTTGGACCCAGAAACTTGGGGGTGCAATGAACCTATGCGAAACAATGGTTTTTTACTGGGGAATGTTGTGGACATGTTTAAATTTCATGCATTTTGGCCAGAATGGCTCCCTTGGCTGGGCGGAAAAGAGGTATTCCCAGCTATTTGGAATCTCGCGGATGCTTCAATTTCTATTGGTGTTGTCGTTATTTTTATTCGCCAACGAACGTACTTTCCTCGCAATAGAAAAGCAGACGGTGCCTCAAATGAATCGTTAGAAACCCCCGATTCCTCAGATGCTGAAGCGTCTAAAAGCGAGCAGTAATTCCGCCCATTACTTGAAATCTTTGAACCGGATAATTGTACCAGCGTTGATAGCTTTGGGATGCAATATTGTTGAATTGAATGAATACAGACAATCTTTTTTTCTCTAAGCGGTACTCCGCTCCTAAATTGATGTCTGCAATCACACCTAGATTTTTAGCAAACTGATTGTTTTCTTCAATGATATCGTCACCATTTTCATAAACCAATGCCTTTCTTCCTCCCTCAAGATTAAAGTCAAGATTGAATATCAACTTGTCCAGGATGTTGTAATGTCCCCTAATGATTCCTTGCCAATCCGGAAGATTCCACGCAAAAGAATTATTCAATAATGCATAAGAAAAATAGCGCCCAACACCATCAATTTTTATTTTATCATTCAATTGATAAGTAAGTGAAGCCTCAATCGTAGTGAGATTCAACGTGTCATAAATTGCTCTAAATTTATTTCCTACCGAAAAAAGGGTATCCGTGATGAAGAATGCTTTATCTTTTACCCTCGCAAAACTTGCACTGGCATTGAATGAAATGTTCTTGCTTAAAACGCCTTTTATTCCCGCATAAAAATCGATTGCAGTATTTTCGTTGCGCAGTTCTTGATTGGTTAGGATGAACTCATTTTGATTAACCAATGCTTTGAGTGAATTTTGTTTTATCCCACCTCTTAGTCCTGCGTAAGGAATGAAAATATTGTCGAATAATGCATATTTCAATTCAATTAACGGGAATACATAAAACTTTGCTTTTTCAGCAGCCTCCACCGAAAGGTCGACACCTAATTCAGCTTTGAATCTATTGTCTTTAAGCAGTGTAGTAATTTTAGGTTTTAATGTGACTAAAGTATTGTTGTACACAAAACCGGTATCGGCAGCAATAAAATTGGTATCCCCAGGAGAACCATAGTTGTATCTGTTGTTTCTTACCGCTAATTCACCACTGATTATCTCTTTTCCATTGGAATATTTCCCAAAAAACTGAACACCTACATTGTTTTCTCGAGCTCTCCAATCCCCATTCGTATCCAAATATGTTTTTTGATTGGTAAAGTAATTGTAATCAGCTGTAACTCCATAGTTAAAAGTTGCACTGTCTGCTTTGTGTGATTGGTAGGAAAACAATCCTCCGGCGTCGTGATAGCGCTGTGCAATTTCTTTTCTGTCTATTGAATCGGTTGGAATTTGCCATCCATAATAATGCAGCCCCTGATTATTGTAATGTAAAGCGCTTTTTAAACTGTACTTTGGGCGTATGTATGCGCCGTTTAAATCTACTTTTGTGCGGTCAAATTGCGCCGGTGCATAATTTGTAAAATTGCCAAATGAGCTGAGGTGTTTCGCGTGAATTCCCCAAATATATTTTGAATTCCATTTCGAATTAACATACAGTTCACCTAAGGGCATCAATTCACTTCCTATACCTATTTTAGCATAGCTATTGTATAAAGTAGGTAATAAAGAGGTTGTGCTTATATTGGCAGGTTTTATGGGTTCAACACTAATTGCAGTCTTTTGTTGCAAAACGAGTAAGGGGAATTCTGCCACCTTTGTTGAGATTACAGTATCGATGATGTTTGGAAGAGAAGTCATGCGGTATGCAGGCTCTATTTTTCGTGTACCATGTGTTATGACAATAACCTCGTCCTTTTGACCATATAAAATGCCGTTGATACCTAACAGCACTAAACAAAATATTCGCTTCATCATTAATTTCCTTCTTCGTTAATTTCAATCTCGGTTTCAGATTCTTCAATTACAGTTTTAGGCTTGTTCATAGCCGAATTGATCTCTGTTAAAAGTGCATTGGCTTCATCCAAAATACCATCATCTTTTACCGTATAATATTTTATTACTTTTTCTAATAATTCTTTGGCCTCAATAGGTTTATCGGTGAAGAACAGAATATTAGATTTCAAAATGGCACCTTTTGCTTTCCAGTAATTATTTTTAGGTTCAATCTTGAACAATTCTTCTATAGAAGTCAAAGCACTGGAATAATTATCTTCCTTGAATAGGATCAGCGATAAGGTATATTTTGCCTCGTGTGCTTTAGCTGTAGTGGTGTTTTTGGTTAACCATTCCAATGATGGTTTTGCTTCAGTAAAATTGTCAAGGGAGAAATTAGAAATTCCTTTAACGTACTCTGCTTCAATTTTTAAATTGTTTGTTAACTGTGTACTTGACAATACATTTTGCGCACTTGCCACTGCGTTAGGCCAATCTTCGAGGTTGAAATCACAACGCATCTTGCCGAGCATTGATGCAAAAATGATGCTTGGCTCCGAACTGCTTTCAGAAAGTTTGTTGTAATATATTCTTGCCTTTTCGAAGTCGTTGTTGGCATAGAAATGTTTTGAAAGTAAGCTTAGTGCATAATCCGTATAATCATGGTTGCCAATTTCTATGGCAAGTATGTATTGTTCAATTCCTTTGGTTTTATTTCCGGAAGAATAATAGCAGTTCGCCAAGAAATAATTAGCATCGAGTGCGTATATTCCTGAAGGAAATTTCTGAATGTATTTTTCAAATTGTGGAATCGCAGCTAAGTAAAGGCTGTCACTATAGGATGCCAAAGCGGGGTTGTAATAAAGGTCTTCTTGTTCGGTTTGTGTGATATTTGCACAAGGGTACAAACCAGCCAATTCTGCGGCTTTATCAGGCTCCTTCATGGCCTTATACACTTCAAGAAGCAGCATTACGACACTCTCACAAACGGATTGATCTTGACCAAATTCTGATAATATTTTTTTGTATTCCTTTTCTGCTATGGCATATTGCCACCTTTTATAATAGATATCAGCAATCTCAATTCTTGAATCGAGAACCATATCTGAACTCGGATAATCATTTACGATTACATTGTAATATTTAAGCGCATTGTCATAATCCTCTTTTGCGCTTTTATAACAGTTTGCCAGTTCATAAACGCCTTGTAAATAGAATTTAGAACTAGGATAATCATTAATAAGAGTTGAAAGTGAGTTGATTTTATTATCGAATTCCATAGAATATCCGTAGGTTTTGGCAAGATAAAACAAAGCTTGATCTTGAAAACCCTTATCCAGTTTTAATGCTTCTTTATAAAATTTTATTGCGTTTTCATTTTGAGAAAGCATGTAACAACCATCCGCCGCTCGCATGTATCCATCTACCAATTTCGTTTTATCCGTAATGTTTGATTGGCAAAAAGTTCTAAAGGATTCAATAGACTGAGAAATGTCATCCTTGATGAGGTAGGCATAACCTAAATTGTAATAAGCATCCGGTTTAAGTCCTGAGGAACTTGCGCCTTGAGTCGCAAGAAACTCTTTAAACATTTTAATCGCTTTATCATTTTCTTTTTGAAGAAACAAGCCTTCGGCAGACCAATACTTGGACTTAGAAAAAATAACCGCATCAATTGGATATTGCATTGATAATTGAAAAGCATCATTAGCGCCTTTGTAATCAGATTGTTGAAATAATTCTACTCCTTTATTGAAAGCCACGAGCTGGTAGGCCATTTTTAAAACATTGTCTTTATTTGGAATTTTCTCTAATGAAGCAATGGCTTTACTGTAATTATTGGTTGACGTGTAAACATTCACCAAATACTGGTTCATATCGCTCTTTCGTGAAGAATTTGGAAATTTGGTTAGAAAGTTTTCGAGTGCGATAACGGCTTCATCGTATGGGTTAGAGTCTAATTTGTAGGATAACACGGCAAAATTGTAAAGGGCATCTTCCTGTATTACAACATCATAGTTCATTTCTGATGCTTTTTCGAAAGCACCTCGGGCAGCGTTCAAATTGTCCAATTTCATGTAACATTCGCCCATATGATAATAGGCAACTTGACCCAAGCTATCGGATGTTTTTGCAACATTGTAAAGGAACTTTAAAGCATCATTGTATTTTCCAGATTTGTAGTAACTGTACCCAAGTTCATAATCGTCATCTCTGGTTGTATTAGAATTTGAGTTGTATTTTTCCAAATACGCAACGGCCTTCTCATAGTTTTGTGTTTTGTAATAGGCGTGACCTATAATGTGATTCAAGTCGTTTTGGCGATCCACTTTAGCTGTTTCAACTATTGAGGGTGCAAATAAGATTACGCTATCGTATTGATTTTGAATATGATAAATTTGAGCGATATAGTAAGGCACTATTTTGGAAAAACCATCTTTGCTTTGAAGTTTTTTAAATCCAGTTTTGGCCACTTCATAAGATGCTTCGGTATAGTTGATATGCGAATAATAGTACAATGCTGGGTCGGCATATTGGTCTGCTGTATCCTTTACTTCATAAAATGCATTTCGAGCGTCTTTCATGGCGTTCGTTTTGAAATATGCATAACCCAACTTAAACATGTATTCATCATGGTTTTCTTTATCAATGTCATAGGCATTTAAGAGTTTAAACCAGGAAATCGTTGAGGTAAAGTCTTCGTTCTCAAAATAGTATTGACCAAGTTTGAAATAAATGGTATTTCTAAGATTACTTTCAGGGTATTCTTTCAGAAACAGTTCTAACATTTTTATTGCGTCTCCATTTTTAATTTCAAGAGCTGCAACGGCCTCGTAATATCTTGCTTTAATGTGAAAGGGATCCTCTTTATTAACAGAGGTTTCAATGAAATTTCGAAATTCTATTCGAGCGGCGGCATATTGTTTTTTCTCAAATAATTCTTCAGCTCGAAAGTAGTTTTCATATTCGCTATCATATTTTTCGGTTGTTTGAGAAAACGAAAGAGTGGTCACCATAACGGATAAGGTGAACAATATGAAATACCTCATTATATATTGTGTTTTGATAGCTAAAATTACGCAGAGCGCCATGAAAGATAACGGAGTAGATCAAAAGTTTTAAACTTGATTCTGTTAAGATATAATCTCGTGATTAGATGTTATGGAGCAACTAAAATTGGATATTTACCAATAAATAGTTAAAGGGTGTCTAAAGTCATTTCAATACAGTCTGGAAAAATTCTTCAGCAAGGCAATTGTGTCTTGGATCAGGTAGATTTGGAAGTTGAGAACAATGAATTTGTTTACCTCATTGGTAAAACGGGAAGCGGAAAAAGTAGTTTACTTAAAACGTTATATGGAGAGTTGAGGCTTTCAGATGGAGAAGGTTCCGTGGCAGGATTTAACGTTAAGAAGTTAACGAAAAAAGAAATTCCACTTTTACGCAGGAAAATAGGCATTGTGTTTCAAGATTTTCAATTGCTGATGGATCGGTCTGTTTTGAAAAACTTACTTTTTGTTTTAGGAGCAACAGGGTGG
>JBILIM010000206.1:0-4248 GCA_044349985.1 Crocinitomicaceae bacterium | reverse complement strand
CGGATCACTGGGACGAACTTTTAATTGAAAGAGCTGCGATAAGCGGAAATTTGGTACTAAGCGAATTTACTGTTAATGCCATACATTCATTCAAGGCCAAATAGCATTGATGAATTTCTCGATACTGAAGTTCAAAAGGGTAAAAGTGAATTATTTCTATTCTTTTTTAAAAAATCATTTGTTAATAAATTTAGAAGTTCTATCTTTGCACCCCCAAAATAGGGTAAATGTCTTATTTAATTGTTGAATTGTGAATACATTAAGTTATAAAACTGTTTCTGGTAACAAAGAGACTGCTAATAAAAAGTGGTTGGTTGTTGACGCTGAAGGTCAAACTGTTGGTCGTCTTGCGAGTAAAGTTGCAAAAATTATCAGAGGAAAGCACAAAACCAATTACACACCTCATGCAGATTGTGGAGATAACGTAATTGTAATCAATGCAGAAAAGATTGCCTTTTCTGGGACGAAATTGGTTGATAAGGAATATGTTAGATATACGGGTTACCCAGGTGGTCAACGTATCACAACAGCTCAAGAAATGTTAAGTAAGCACCCTGAACGTTTGATCGAAAAGGCGGTAAAAGGAATGCTCCCAAAGAATAAGCTTGGTAGAAAACTTTACACAAATCTTAAAGTATATGTTGGAGCTGAGCACAAACAACAGGCTCAACAACCTGAAATTTTTAATCTAGATACATTTAAATAAAAAACATGGAAGTAATTAATACAACCGGAAGACGTAAAACATCAGTTGCACGTGTATACTTGACAAAAGGTTCTGGAAAAGTAATTGTGAATAGAAAAGATTACAAAGAAGCTTTTCCTGTTGCCGTTCTTCAATCTAAAATTGAACAACCTTTTGCAATTACAAATACTTCTGGTCAATACGATGTTAAGGTGAATGTTTTTGGTGGAGGTATCAATGGACAAGCTGAGGCAATTCGTCTCGGTATTTCCAGAGCATTGGTTGAGGTTGCAGAAGAAAATAAGACTTTATTAAAAGCTGAAGGTTTGATGACACGTGACCCTAGAATGGTTGAGCGTAAGAAACCAGGTCAACCGAAAGCTCGTAAGAAATTCCAATTCTCCAAGCGTTAATAGGAGATTTTGGTTGTTTAGTATCCAAACAGCAAAGTACTTTCCGCAAGGACCCTTTGTTTGTTGCGTTTTACTAAAGCCATTAATGGCAAAAAAGGAAAGTAAACAATTTTTAAAAAAAAACAAAAAATGTCAAAAGTTAATTTCGAAAGTTTATTAGAAGCAGGTGTTCATTTTGGTCACTTGAAAAGAAAGTGGAATCCAGCGATGGCGCCTTATATTTTTGAGGAAAAAAAGGGCATTCACATCATTGATTTGAACAAAACTATTGCGCATCTAGATCAAGCTTGTGCAGCAATGAAGCAAATTGCAAAGTCAGGTAAAAAGGTTCTATTTGTTGCAACTAAAAAACAAGCAAAAGAAATTGTAGCTCAAAAAGTATCTGAAGTAAACATGCCGTTTGTGACCGAAAGATGGTCTGGGGGAATGTTAACAAACTTTCAAACAACCCGTAAGTCTATCCGTAAAATGACTACCATTGACAAAATGAAGTCTGATGGTACTTGGGAAACTTTGAACAAAAGAGAAAAATTATTCAAAACACGTCAAAGAGAAAAGTTAGAGAAGAACTTCGGTTCTATCGCTGATATGACGCGTCAACCAGCTGCGATATTTATCGTAGATATTTTGAAAGAGCATATTGCACTTAATGAAGCAAAGCGTCTTAATGTACCTACTTTTGCAATGGTTGACACCAATTCTAATCCGAAATTGGTAGATTTCCCAATTCCAGCAAATGACGATGCTACAAAGTCAATTTCATTGATTTTAGATGCTATTTGTGGAGCGATTAAAGAAGGTTTGGAAGATAGAAAATCTAACAAGGGCTCAGAAAAAGAGGAAGCAGTTGAAGAGACTTCGGCTGTTGAAACAACAGATGCGAAAGAAGGAAACGAATAATTATAATTCTAAAAACATAACAAAATGGCAATTACTGCTGCAGACGTAAATAAACTTCGCCAACAAACCGGAGCCGGTATGATGGATTGTAAAAATGCCTTAGTAGAAGCTAACGGTGATTTTGAAACAGCTATCGATATTCTAAGAAAGAAGGGTCAGAAAATTGCTGCGAAAAGAGGTGACAATGAAGCAAGAGAAGGTTTGATTATTGCACAAGCGAGCAATGATGGTAAATCAGGTGTGATTTTAACTTTAAATTGCGAAACCGATTTCGTTGCGAAAAACGATGGTTACCAATCTTTAGTTCAATCTTTAGTAGACATAGCGTTGAATAACATGCCTTCATCAATAGATGAGTTGAAAGGTTTGAAATATGACGATAGACTTTCAGTAGATGAGAAAATAACTGAACAGATTGGTGTTATTGGTGAGAAATTGGATCTTTCTAATTACAGTACAATCAAAGCGGATAAAGTTGTAGCATACAACCACCCTGGTAACCAACTTGCAACATTGGTTGGATTGAACAGCGGTTCAGATGTAGCTGAAGACGCAGGTAAGCAAGTTGCAATGCAGGTAGCTGCAATGAATCCAATCGCATTAAATAAAGATGGTGTTGATGCGAGAACGATCGAAAGAGAAATTGAAGTAGGTAAGGAATTGGCTATACAAGAAGGGAAACCAGCTGACATGGCCGAAAAAATCGCAATGGGTCGTTTGAATAAGTTTTTTCAAGAAAACACTTTGTTGAGCCAAGCCTTTGTAAGAGATAATAAACTAACTGTAGCAGATTTTTTAAGTTCTACAGAAAAAGACTTAACCGTGACGGATTTCAGACGATTTTCGTTAAGTTAAAAATTTGAGGCTATCGTTTGATAGCCTTTTTTTTTGCTTTAGGTTTTTTTAATAAATAACATAAATTATATTTGTCCACAAATACAATGATTTTGAAGTACAAGCGTATCCTTTTGAAGTTGAGTGGTGAGTCCCTTATGGGTGACAAACAGTTTGGTATTGATAATTTAAGGTTGGCGTCATACTCCAAACAAATTAAAGAAATTCATGATTTCGGGATTGAGATTGCAATCGTAATTGGTGGCGGTAATATTTTTAGAGGAGTTCAAGCTGAAGAAGGCGGAATGGATCGAACCCATGGTGATTACATGGGGATGTTGGCAACGATGATTAATTCTATGGCTTTACAAGCAGCGCTTGAAAAGGAAGGGATAAAAACACGACTTCAATCTGCAATTGAAATGAAAGAAATTGCTGAGCCCTATGTGCGAAGAAGAGCTGTTCGCCACCTGGAAAAAGGCAGGGTTGTAATTTTTGGAGCAGGAACTGGAAACCCATTTTTTACTACGGATTCGGCTGCATCATTGCGTGCGATTGAGATTAATGCCGATGTAATCCTTAAAGGAACTCGAGTAGATGGAATCTACACCGCTGATCCTTTCAAAGACGCTTCAGCATCTAAATACGAACGTATAAGTTTTGATGATGCCTATTCTCAAGGTCTGAAAGTAATGGATATGACTGCTTTTACGCTTTGTAAAGAAAATAACCTTCCAATCATTGTATTTGATATGGATACTCCAGGAAATTTATTCAAGTTGCTTTCAGGTGAGCAGGTTGGGACTATTGTGCATAATTAAGTTTAGTTAATAAATTAGCGATATGACAGAAGAGGTTCAATTAATATTTGACGAATTCAAATCTCAGAATAATAAGTCTATTGTCCATTTGGAAAATGAATTCTCAAAAATTAGAGCAGGAAAAGCAAGTCCTGCTATGCTCAATGGAGTAATGGTTGATTATTATGGATCACCTACGGCTATTCAGCAAGTTGCAAACATTACAACTATGGATGCCAGAACAATAACGGTTCAGCCATGGGAAAAGCAGATGTTGAACGAAATAGCTAAAGGAATTATAAATGCAAACCTTGGGTTTGCCCCGCAAAACAACGGAGAGGTATTAATTATTTCTGTTCCACCTTTGACCGAAGAACGACGTAAAGATTTGGTTAAAAAAGCAAAAGTGGAATGTGAAAACGCAAAAGTTGGTATACGAAATAATCGCAAGGATGCGCTGGATATGCTGAAAGATTTAAAGAATGAAGGTTTATCTGAAGATATGTTCAAAGATGCGGAATCAGAAATTCAAGGTATAACCAATTCTGGAGTAAAAAAAATTGACGACTTGTTAGAAGTGAAGGAGAAGGAAATTATGACGATATAATCGTTAGAT
>JBILIM010000205.1:0-4277 GCA_044349985.1 Crocinitomicaceae bacterium | reverse complement strand
TGGAGAACATGGGATGAAGGAAATGCACGTCCAGGTGAAATTTATATTGGAACTTTTGGTCGTGGAATTTGGAGTACAGCTGCATACTTAGGAATTGGAGATAATTCTTCAAATAACGGTTCTGATTTCAAAACTAAGTTAAAAACGTACCCTAACCCTACTACTGATAATACTACACTTTCATTCAATTTAAAAGAAAACAGTAATGTAACCGTTCAAGTGTACAGTATAACAGGAAGATTGGTTAAAACGATAACAGAGAAGAATGTTTCGGCTGGTTCTCAACTACTAACTATAGATAGCAATGAACTACCTAGCGGAACGTACATTGTTAAGCTTATTGCTGGCAAACAAAACGATACAGTTAAGTTTATTAAGATGTAATACCGATTAATAAAAAAATCAAAGGCTGTCTTTTAAAGACAGCCTTTTTTATGTAAAGTAGTAGTCAAAATCGCTTATTAATAATAATTTTGTAAAAAATATATAAGGATGAAAAGTTTCGATGTAACAATAATTGGTTCCGGACCGGGTGGATATGTTGCTGCCATTAGATGCGCTCAATTGGGAATGAAAACAGCAATTATTGAAAAATACGATACATTGGGTGGAACATGCTTAAATGTCGGTTGTATCCCATCAAAAACCTTATTGGATTCATCAGAACATTTTCACAATGCATTGCATAACTTCGGAGAACACGGCATAGAAATAAATACACCTAAAGCCAATATTGAACAGATGGTGAAGCGTAAAAATGATGTAGTTACGCAAACATGCGCTGGAATCAAATTCTTAATGGACAAAAATAAAATTGAAGTCCTTCAAGGTAAGGGATCATTTATTGATAGTAAAACAGTAAACGTTGAGGGGAAAGATGGTACTTCTACTCAAATTACTTCGAAGTATATTATTATTGCAACGGGTTCTAAACCGAATTATTTTCCTGGAATGGAACCTGATAAAAAGAGAATAATTACTTCTACTGAAGCGCTTAGCATGAATGAAATCCCTAAAAAGATGCTTGTTATCGGTGGCGGAG
The DNA here is from genome assembly GCA_044349985.1 of Crocinitomicaceae bacterium. Taxonomy (GTDB): domain Bacteria; phylum Bacteroidota; class Bacteroidia; order Flavobacteriales_D; family Crocinitomicaceae; genus M0103. The sequence goes on along the minus strand of JBILIM010000205.1, from coordinate 3,235 downwards.
TTATCGGACTTGAATTAGGCTCCGTTTTCAACCGACTTGGAACAGAAATTCAAGTCATTGAATTTGCCAGTACTATTATTCCTACAATGGATGGAAGCCTAGGTAAAGAGTTGACCAAAGTGCTGAAGAAAGATGGTTTTAAATTCTTCATGGAACATCGTGTTCAAACTGTTGTTAACAATGGCCAAAGTGTTTCTCTTACAGCGTTAAATAAAAAGAACGAAGAAGTCACTTTTGAAGCTGATTATTGTTTAGTTTCAGTTGGAAGGAAACCATTTACAGAAGGTTTAAATCTTGAAGCCGCTGGTGTTGCGTTGAACCAGCGCGGTCAGATTGAAGTAAACGATCATTTACAAACAGCACAGCCTCATATTTTCGCCATTGGGGACGTTGTTCGTGGGGCCATGCTTGCTCACAAGGCCGAAGAAGAAGGAGTCTACGTTGCCGAACAAATTGCTGGTCAAAAACCGCACATAAATTACGATCTTATCCCTGGTGTGGTTTATACATGGCCTGAAGTTGCAGCAGTTGGTAAAACGGAGGAAGAATTGCAAAAAGCAGGTACCGCATACAAAGTTGGGTCTTTTCCTATTAAAGCGCTTGGAAGGGCCAGAGCAAGTATGGATACTGCTGGACTCATTAAAGTTTTGTCACATCAAGATACGGATGAAATCCTTGGTGTACACATGATTGGACCGCGTGTGGCAGACCTCATTATGGAGGCAGTTGTAGCTATGGAATACCGTGCGTCGGCGGAAGATATTGCAAGAATCTGTCATCCACATCCAACTTACTCTGAGGCTTTAAAGGAAGCAGCATTGGATGCTACAGACAAAAGAGCGCTTCATATCTAGGCGAACCTTTAGTCCCTTACAAGTACCATCTCATCAACGAGATGTTTTGCACCGCTGTATATATCCATTACCCACAATACGTATCGGATGTCTACAACAATATTCCTGCAACGACTTGGATCGAACATAAAATCAGACATTGTACTTTCCCATGTTCTGTCGAAATTGAGTCCCATTAAATTACCATTAGCGTCAATTACCGGCGACCCTGAGTTGCCACCAGTGGTGTGATTACTACCTGTAAAACAGACCCATAATTCGCCATTCTGATCGTACTCTCCATATTCTTTGTTCTCATGGAGTTCTAACATTCTAGGTAATAATTCAAAATCTGGATTACCCGTATTGTACTTTGCAATTACCCCGTCTAAAGTTGTATGGTCAGTATACATCATTCCATCAGTAGGGGCAGATCCTTCCAATTTACCGTAGGTAATCCTTAGTGTACTATTGGCATCTGCCCAATGTTTTTCTTCTGGAAACATAATGTATTTCCCTTCAACGTAAAGTTTTAAAAGTTCAGTCATCTTTAAATCAAAGGTTTGAAAATTGGGATATACCTCCTCTTTGTATTCAGTTACAATAGCAACATACAACTTCAATCCTGGATCTTTAAGAGCTTTTTTCAATGATGCTTCTTTAAATCCATCCAAAAATGAAAGGTATCTCTCCTTACTGGTTAAAAACGACTTATTATATACCAAGGCTGTCAATTCATGAATATCTGGGTAAGCCTGGTTAAAAAGCGCATTGTTTTTTCTTGACAAATATTCTTGCGTTAACAATTCGAATATTTGCTTATCAACTTGGGCATCATAATTCTTGAAAAAACCATCAGCACCAGCTTTAAGCTTATCAATTTGAGCTTGAAGCGTGCCCTTTGAAAAATAGTCTTCGTAATTAACAACCAAATCATTAATACCACGAGCTAAGCGAAAAAGTTCTGGCCCCACATTTAAATACTCAATAGCTAAAGAATTTTCATACTCCCACCGGCTATCCTTTTCAACGAGTGTATTCAAATCATCGATTACTGTCCCATACAGTCCTTGCCAATCCGGATTGGAAGCCGCTTTTTCCTTATATTCGATTTCCCAATCCAATTTAACTTGAACACCATTTAAACGATTCAAACCATCTATTTGACCTATCCATTTTTTGTATGCATTTGCAATACTTGCTTGTTTTGCCGCATATTTGATGCGAACCTCATCTGAAGCGCGCATTGCCGCGTCAATTACACTTAACGATTTCTCACGCATTGCGATTCGTGAAGGACGCTCTAAATCAACAATAAATTTAAGGTATGCAGATGATACATGTTGTTCTGTTTCACCAGGGAAACCATAAACCATAGTAAAATCACCTACCTGGCGGTCTTTAAATGAAATAGGAAGGAAATGAAGTGGAGTATAAGGTACGTTTGACTCTGCAAAATCAGCTGGTTTATTATTACTTCCAGTATAAATTCTGAAAACACTGAAATCACCGGTATGTCTCGGCCAAACCCAATTATCGGTATCCCCACCAAATTTACCGATAGAATTCGGAGGTGTGCCGACCAAGCGAATGTCTTTAAATACTTCTTTTACAATCATATAATAATCATTTCCGTAATTGAAAGGTTTAATTTCCGCTACGAAGTGGGTTCCAGAAATGGCATTACTTATAAGATTCTGAATATTGGCTTGGATTATGGCTTGTCTTTCAGTGTCGGAATTTACCTCCCAAGATCCTTCTAAGGCTGCCTGAGTAACGTCTTCAATTCTAACTATACGAGTAGCCGTCAGTCCTGGATTTGGAAGTTCTTCTTCAAGCGTTTTCGCCCAAAAACCATATTTTAAATAGTCATTTTCCAGTGAAGAATGCGACTGAATTTGGGAATATCCACAATGGTGATTTGTTAAAAGTAAGCCTTTTGAAGAAACCAATTCAGCCGTACACCCACCACCAAAATGAATTATAGCATCTTTCAAACTTGAGCTGTTTACACTATAGATTTGTTCAGCCGTTAATTTCATTCCCATAGCCTTCATATCGGACTCGAATGCAGCAATTACTGACGGAATGAGCATCCCCTCTTCTGCCCTAAAAATTGAAATTGAAGAAAGAAAAATGAGGAAAAAGACTTTTTTAAGCATTGTGTTTAATTTAATGAAATCAAAAATAGTCATTTTGACCATTCAAATGATTAAGAATCAAGTTGAAGAATATGCATAATTCTTCAAAAATAATTAGAACTTTGCTTTATGGATTTACTTGACTTCATTTTCCGACTTGGTGTGCTGTTCGCTATTTATGGGTTTATTTGGGCATTGATTGAATTTGGCCTTGCTATTCTCAGTATGGGTTCGAATCGAACTCCGTTAGGCGTTTATATT
>JBILIM010000204.1:0-4284 GCA_044349985.1 Crocinitomicaceae bacterium | reverse complement strand
TAAGTGAGAAAAATGGCTAACATTTTTAACTTCCTCAAGTAAACCATTATCCATCATTTGAATGACTCTTTGGTCGATACGTTGGTACAATTTATCTCGTGAATGATCGATTACAAATCGCTTTATGGAGTAGGGTTTATTTTTTCTCTCTGCTTTCCGAAGTAATGAATAGGGTTGACCTGTCAATCGGATTACTTCAAGTGCCCGAATTACACGCATTGGGTTTTGCCTATCAATTTGCTTAAAAAAAACGGGGTCCTTAGTTCTCAGCTCTTCTAGAAGCAATTCTAATCCGTTGGTTTCTAGTTCATCTTGAAGATTATTTTTTATTTCTGCATCAATAGGAATATCATCAATCCCGATGCAAAGTGCATCGATATACATTCCTGATCCACCAACCAAAATGGCAATATCGTTTGTTTTAAAAATTTCATGGAGTATGTCTTCTGCTTCTTTTGCATAAACAGCTGAACTTAGGTGATTCGTTACCTGATGTGAATCTATAAAGTAGTGCTTAATGCCCTTCATTTCTTCATGTGAAGGTTTTGCTGTACCTATATTTAATTCGCTGTAAAATTGTCTTGAATCCGCAGAAATGATTTCGGTTTTAAGTTGACAAGCCAATTCAACGGCTAAACTGGTTTTGCCACTTGCAGTTGGTCCTTCTATGACAACGAGTTTTTTGATCTTTTTCTTTCAAAGTTAGTGGTTTTGAGACAAAAAAATACCCCGAAAAAAATGTTTTTAGGGGCGTTAGTATCGCTTTGTTGAATAATGAAGGTTTTGTTTATTCTTCCGCTCGCCAGGTTGTGTAATTAAATGGCCTGTCAAGGGCTAAAACAATTAACATCTTATCGTCAATGACGAAACTTTCTAGAAAAAATCGATTGGGATCAATGGTATCCAGCATTTCTTTAATTTGACCATTCATACCGTCATCTGGAGTTAATATTTTCACCAATTGACAATTATCAATAAATTCAAAATCCTCCGTTTGGACCAAAATAGATGTATGATAATGTGCTTTACCATCAAATTCGGATGCTGGAAACGGTTTACCTGCTTGTTCATAGGCATATTCGCGCATACCTAATTCATATGTTGGTGTACGTTTCATATCGTGCCCGTAATAGCCTTCCAATTCCATTTCAATCAAATCAATAAATTCTTTTCCCTTATCGGTAGTTTGAAGCGATTGGGCATCCGTGTATACAATTGCCCCAAATGTCACTAAAGTAAGCAATACCTTTTTCATAATTTCAAAAATTAAATGATGGTGAAGAACTATCGTTGAACGAACTTTAGGAGAAGAAATAACACGGAATTATATTCGATGATGATTTTTTTGAAACAATACGATAGTAGGAGAGGCCTTACTATTTTTTGATGGCATCCCAAGCCATTTCGAAAAGACGACTTTTATATTCGAAGTCATCGTTTAAGATCTCATTTTTGTTCAAATGCTTTACTGTCGTTTCAACTAAGGAAGTCAATATGCGAACAACAAATAGGGGGTTAAAATGCTTGAATATACCTTGATCTATACCTTGTTCAATCAATTCAAGGTTCATTTGTACATAGCGTTGCGCGCGCTCCACCTCTTCGTCGTAATAAGGTGAATTTTCAAATTGAAGCATGAATTCAAAATCTTGAGGATGTTCCAAATTCCACTCTACAGATGCTAACCAAAGTGTGTAAATGGATTCTTTCAATGTTGCACCATGATATATTTGTGTCAACGCATAATTAAAAATTCGGTCTTTAATGTCTTGATATAGCGATTTAACTAAAATTTCTTTGGTTGGAAAATAGTGAAATAAAATTCCGTTGCTTACACCTGCTTCTTTTGCTACAAGAGCTGTAGGTGTGCCATAAAAACCACTTTCAGCGAAGAGCTTGCGAGCAGTTTTCATTAACAATTCCCTTTTCGACATGTTAAGCCAATTTTTTTCAAACTTAGATAAATTGACTATTCAGTCAATTTAATGTCAGAAAAACTTAGGAACACCGAATTGTTAAACTATAGATACCCTGCTTTTTCTTTAGGATATGCGTTTAAGGTAGCACTTGCTTTTGCAACGATGAGCTTCTCTTGATTAAAGACTTCAGCCTCCATGAATAAGAGTCTGTTGCCTTTTTTTATAGGGGTTGAAATGCATGAGAGTTCATCTCCGAGAAGGCAGGCATTTAAGAAGGAAACTTTAAACTCCAATGTTGATACCACCATTCCTTGTTCACAAACTAGTGAAAGTGCACCTACACCGAGCGTAGCGTCCAAGAGTGCTGCGATACAACCACCGTGCATGGCATTTGGTGTAGCCAAGTGTTTTTCACTTACCTTTAACTGGTATTCAACAGTGCCCGAATTATGAATCACAAATGAAGCGTCAAGCAATTTTCCAAAATTATTTTGGGCAATGTAAGCTTTAATAAGCGGATGTTCATTTAATGAATTCATTAATACGAATCAGTTTTGTAGTGCAGGAAATTGGATGTTGGAATCCGAAAATTCTTTGTAAATACGTTCATTAATATCATGCTGTACGGCGGTGCAGTCTGATGTTTTTGACCAGGCCCAAATTGAAATTTCCATACCATTAGCTGTCAAAGCAGCGATGCCTACAAAAGTACCTTTATCTTTTAAAATCCTTTTGTCTTCTGCCATAAGCTGTTGAATTCGTTGTTTTATAACATCAAAGTCTTGTCCATAAGCAAGGTGAATGGTCCAATCATTTCTTCGCTTGGCCTCTCTTGTATAATTGATGATGTTACCGTTAGCAACTGGGCCATTAGGAAGAATAATCACTTTATTGTCAGCGGTGTAGATGTAGGTATTGAAAATTTGGATTTCTTTTACAACACCTTTTTGGGTTTGAATAAGCACTGTATCTCCAACTTTGAAGGGTTTGAGGACCAAAATCATGATTCCACCTGCGAAATTAGAAAGTGTTCCAGAGAAAGCCATACCAATCGCCAAACCAGCAGCACCTAAAATGGCTACGAAAGAGGTCATTTCAATACCGAGTTGAGTAATTGCCGTAACCACTACCAGTATTTTCAGAACCAAGGAGATGAAACTTGTAGAAAAGGTAATCAGTCCCTCATCGGTATTGCTTTTACGTAAGACGCGGATCAGTCCTCTTGAAATCATTTTAGACAACCAAAATCCAACTATTATTATAATAATTGCGATCAGAATATTGGTCCCGATTTTCAATAAAAATTGATTTAAATCGGTGTATTTCATTCCTAAAAAATCTTCAATCCAGCTCATTTATGATTTTTTGCAAGTAACAAATCTAAACTAAAGTTTCCATTTAATAAATCCGCTGTTCAAATTATTAAACGTATATTTAATTCATGTTTTTCATTTTATCAAAGGCGTTACTCTTTTTACTCTCTCCGCTAAGTTGGGTTGCTGTAGCACTTTTGTTTGTTTTATTTTCTAAAAATCCAAAGACGAAAAACATAGCTGTATGGGCTACCTTTTCACTTTTCATATTTTTTTCTAACACCTTTGTTTTTTTAGAAATAACGAGGTTATGGGAGGTTCCAGGAAAGAAAATAGAGGCTCTAGATTCCTGTTACGATGCGGCTATAGTTTTAACTGGAATGGTGGAGTATGATAACGATTTGGAGCGTTTAAGTATTCGTAGAGGTGCGGATCGCATATGGCAGGCGCTAACATTGTATCATCAGGATAAAGTTCATAAGATTTTAATTTCAGGAGACAATGGCTATGTTACCGATCGAGGGTTACATGAGGCGAGACAACTTAAAGCAGTTCTCGTTTCATGGGGTGTACCGAAAGAAGATATTATAACCGAGGAAAAATCTCGAAACACCTATGAAAATGCACTTGAGACCAAAAAACTAATTGATGAAAAGTATCCTCAATTGAAAAACAATATATTAATCACATCTGGTCGTCATATGAAGCGAGCTAAAGCGTGTTTTGACCAAGTGGGTTTAGAGTGTGAAACGTACTCAACTGATTTATTTACGGGAACGTCTAGAAATTATTTTTGGGATCAATACATCATTCCCGATTTCAACACACTCCTCGAGTGGAACTATCTTCTAAAAGAAATAGTCGGTTATATTATATACGACGTTCAAGATTACATCGACTAAAAAATCATTTTTTCTTAACCTAAGACGATAGTTGTTGTTAATTTTGAATCATGACATTGCGATTTTGGATTGCTACGCTTTTATTTTTTCAAATGCCTTCGATAAGTGGACAGAAAAATCTGACTGCTTTGCGTATAAAGGAGAAAATTA
>JBILIM010000203.1:0-4301 GCA_044349985.1 Crocinitomicaceae bacterium | reverse complement strand
TGATTTAATACAGGTACATTACTAGGGTCATCTTTCCAAACCTTTAGATCATCGATGTACAGTTTATAACCATCCTCGGTTACATTTACAAATGCGATGTAAACAATTGAATCATTGTAACCTTGGTCACTTAAGTCAACTTGTCTAGTCGTCCAATTGGCATTTTCCCCGATAATGTAACCAACTGTATCCGTAAAACTTGAAAGCTCCATGTCGGTTGTGGAAATTAATACCAAGTAATCGTCAGGGTAACTTGCATCTTGAGATTTGGCTTCCCATTGAAAAAGGTTTCCATAGCTTCCTAAGTTTAACTGAGGTGTAATTAGCCAACGATTTGCTGTTCCTACGGGCGCAAAAAAGGATGTTGAAGAGGCAACCGTATCCGTTGGGTTTTCAGGATCCGAAACTACTATCCATGCATCGGTATATTCAGTTACAGCAGGATCAGGAGACAATCCATCATTGTCAAAGATTGTGTAAGAGGAGGGGATACCCGATTGAAAATCAGAATCAAGTAGTAATACTTGAGCATTCAGTGCAAAAGTACAAAGGGTAAATACAAAGGTTAAAATTCTCATTGAAATTAATTTCTATGTAAAATTAATGAAAGTAATCAATGAACAAGGTTAATAATGATATCTTTAAATTCTTGGTAGAACATGTCAAATTCAATGATTCTCCTTTTCAGGAATTGGTAAATATCATGATAATTATCTTCATTGTAGATGCTAACACCTTTTAATTCCCAGCAAATTCTTGAAAAATTAAAACCCTCTTTTGAATGGGCCATTTCAATCCATAAGGTTTCATGTTGCATATTGGACTCAATTATTTTTTTGAGTTCACCCATTTGTTCCCATACCAGAGATTGAATTCCCTCATCTTTGAATTGCATATCGAAACAAAGGCGTGCACAATCATTATCAACTTCCATTCGGATATACACACCTTTAACATCGGAGGGGTAATTCAACCAATTGATAGCACGTCCATTAGAAGATTTATACGCATTCATTATTTTTTTGAAACCGGTCCAAAAAGATGTATTAAGTGCTGATCGTTCCTCTTTACTTAGCATCGAATAAAGGTAGTCAAAGTAAAAAAAATGACATAATAAATGACCTTATTTAAAAGACATTTGAATTCAGTGGTTCATGAATATTTCGTTAAATAATTAACATGTTTAAGCGTCAGGTGAATAGAATAAAAAATTAGATTTGTAAAAAAGTCTTTCTATGACACCGACTCGCGACGCACAAATAAATTATTTGAATATTGGTTTAATGATTATCAGCATGATTGCGGCATACATTCTTCCTTTTGAAGTCTTTTTGTTTGCTTATGCATTTCTTGGACCTTTACATTATCTAACCGAAATTAGTTGGTTGCATGACAGACAGTATTTTGCTAAGGGTAAATTTGATTTTGTACCCTTATTGTTGATAGGTATTCTTTTGTCTTATGCAGCTTTAGCCAATGACTTCGAATTTCACTTGGATTTTTTGATGAAATACCAAGAAATGAGTTTAGGAGATATCCTGATTTGTTTGGCACTTTTCAGTAGTATTTTGTTTGCTTTTGTTAAGAATTTGTATGTTAAAATCATAACTATTTTATTCCTATTTATATTCATTTATAAATATTTTAACAGTGGGGGAGACACGGACAATTTTGCTGTATTTGCTATAACGTCATTGGTACCCACCCTTATTCATGTATACTTGTTTACGGGGCTTTTCATGTTATATGGTGCCTTAAAATCCAGGAGCAAAAGTGGTTTGCTTTCGGTTGCCGTATTTGCAATAGTTCCATTTGTATTGATGAAATTTCTTCCTGAAACTCCTGTTATGCCTATCACAGAGTACGGAAAGAAAGCATATTATGCCGATGGTGATGGGTTTTTTAATACGAATTCTGTTATTTTGAAGGAATTTGGATACGATACTACCAGTGAGTCTTTGATGAAGAATTATACGGTTGTCAATATTATCAATAGCTTTATAGAAAATGTTGAAGGCAATCCGAAGATCTCAGAGATTAAAAGATTTAAAGATTCATTAAATAAAATTCCTAATCAGAATTTTATATTCAATGATCCAAATAGTGCTGAATATAAAAAGACTACAGCATTCAAAGATTTTAATAAGTTAATAATGGGTGATGCCACCGTTAATGCAGTAGTGGTTTCTTCCAATCTAGACAATAAAACCATCAATGAAAAATTAAATGGCGTTTTTCGACAAGACAATGCTAAAGAATATTACGAAGCAAAAGCACCCCTGATTTTTGATTCAGGAATTGGAGTTTTACTTATGCGTTTTATTGCGTTTGCGTACTTGTATCATTATTTGAATTGGTTCAGCAAAACGGAGGTAATTCGTTGGCATAAAGTACCTAAAGCGCGATTCATCTTAGTAATCGGGTTATGGTTGCTGGCGTGCGGTGCATACATATACGATTATTCTGTAGGTTTAACATTTTTGTTCTTCTTGAGTTTTACTCATGTATTGTTAGAATTTCCGTTGAATATGGTGTCTATTTTTGGAATAGGAAAAGAAGTAGTGGACATTTCAAAAAATGGTTTTTCTTCGAAAAAGGAAATCGCTACCAAAGAGTAGAAGGTTATGAACGATTGTAATTTTGTGTGCAGTCGTTCTTGTTTTAAATATCTATTTAACATAATATTAATTATAGGACAATTTATAATTCGTTTATAGTTGTTGACGTGAACAGATATCAAAATAAAAAACTTTAACTAAAGATGATTTCGATTTATAAATGAAACAACCTCTCCTATGATGTAACTATGCTCAATAAACTTCACAATTCGAATCAATAAAGACAGGTTAGCTTTATGCTGAATGCAGTTTCTTTTTGTGTGTTATTTCTTATTTGTAAAACTTTTGGATAAAAAGTTAGACATTACCTATCAGCAACCCAACTCGGATAGAAATTGGATACCATGAGTTTTTACACCCGACTCGGATAGAAATTTAATCAAACGAGAGTTTGTGCATAACTTTAAATCCAAATAAAAATAAGCAAAATACAAGATTTATGTTATGTTAAATAGGGCTTCTAATTAACTAAGCTGATTTTCCCAATAATCATTGAGCAAGGCAACGAATTTTCGTGACATATTATTGAAGTATCTTTTGGTACGGTAGCCACCAACCCAATTTATTCCCCTTATAGCATTGGTGAAAAATAATTCATCTGCTGCCAAAAGATTTTGAGGAAGAATATTGCATTCATAGACTTTTATTCCGTTTGCAACTGCCAAATTAATTATTTGCATGCGCATTGTTCCAGCGAGACAACCTTCATCTAGACCTGGTGTATATAGAACCCCATTACTTACAACAAATAAATTGCAACTTGAACTTTCCAAAATACTTCCTTTGTCGTTAACGATAAGGACATCATCTAGGTTTTTCTCAACAGCATTTACGGCTGCCATGACATATATCAATCCACTTTTTGTTTTGTATGTAGAAAGAAAATTCTTTTGTTTCTTGATATCCGTGAATTGATCTATTTCTAGTCCTTTTGCATTCAACTCAAAATTATTCGATTCGTATGGATAAACTTCGATAAAAAAAACGGCATCATTGGAATCCGGTTTGTACGCACCCCCACTAACACGGTCCAAGGAGATTCGGCACCTTCCACCTTCTGTAATAGCCGAAAGCTGACAAAGCTCTAATATACGTTCTTCAAAAAATGCAGTGTTAAAATAAATAGGTGCTCTTAGCTTAATTGCCTTCGCTCCTTCGAGCATTCTTTTAATGTGATTTTCCAAATTTAAAGGAACACCATTCATTATTCTTATACTTTCAAAAACTCCGTCACCATATACATGGCCTCTATTTCCCGCATGAATTGTTGGCGCTTCATTGGTGAGGACTGTTCCGTTGTTATTAATGTAAAGCATAAATTAAAATATAAGGTCAACAAACTGTTTTCCTTTGTCAATATTAATAATTAAAACGTATAAAATACCAAAAATTGCTCCTCCAATATGCGCATCGTGTGCGATTCCCGTGTTGCCTTTACGGTCAGCCCAAAATTCAAAAGCTAAATATATAGGCCCAAAAATATATGCAGGAATTGGAAAAGGAAAAAACAAAATACTTAACGGTAATGTTGGGGCCCAGATAATTGCTGCAAATATTACAGCAGATACTCCACCTGATGCGCCAAGGGAACGATAACCGGGATTATTTTTGTTCCTAATAAAAGGTATTAACGTTGAGAATAAACCACCAAAAAAATAAATTATTAAGAAATGTAACATGCCT
>JBILIM010000201.1:0-4307 GCA_044349985.1 Crocinitomicaceae bacterium | reverse complement strand
CGGCTAGAAGGCATTACGAATTTTTATTCAAAGAAAATGCTCAAAGTACGAAAGCATTAGTGGGCTTGGGTTCAACGTACAATCTAGAACATGAATCAGATTTTGAAAAGGCCATAAGTTATGCTGATAATGCACTAAAAATAAACAAAAAATACATGGAAGCATATGTATTGAAGGGCTCCGCCTATTTAAAGTTGGGCAACATGAAGTTAGCAAAATCTTCCTATGAAACAGCTATTCAGCAAGACAATACGTTCCATCTGGGATATATCATGTTGGGTGCATTATACCAATCAGAAGGTAATGAAATTTGTGTTCAATACTTTCAGTCTGCTGTAGAATTAAAACCAAAAGATGCCGAAACACTTTTTTCACTCGCTTATGCCCAACAAATTTTTGGACAACCCGAAAAAGCAATGGTGACGTACAGAAAAATGATTGGTCTTAAACAAATGAACTATCAAGCACAAGCACTCAATCAGATTGGTGTCATTAAACAGCACAATTTCAATCAATTGGACTCTGCTATATACTACTATCAATCTGCAACCCAATCGGATTCAACATTGGTGGAAGCTTGGCACAATTTGGGAACGTGCTATGAATCAAAAAAAGACATCAGCTCGGCAATGCGCTCTTATGCTAAAGCATTACGATTTAATCCTGAATTTGAATTGTCAAGAAAAAGAGCTGATATACTGAAAGATGCGCGTTAATCCCAAATATATAGAAGTATTTGGAGACACCATAATTCCTGTTTTGGGCTTTTTCTTGTGGTCTTGGGATTTGTATTTTATTGTACTTTATTTCATTTTGGAACTTTTATTTTCTGAGGGATTTTTGCATTTAAAAGCATACAAAATAAACGCACTGCGCAAAGCTGTACATTCTTGGGTCATTTCGGGAATTTCAGGGATACTTGCACTCTTTACAGCCGTTTCCTTAATACACGTTGGATTTTCTATCTTAACTCCCGAAATCGACTTCCAAAAACAACTCATGGCATTCATTACCTATGAAGATATGGGTATAGCTCAAGGATTCGTGCTCTTTCCGCTATTAATTCTTTCAGGATATCAAAAATATAAACTTGAGTTCATTCGATTGAAAAAATACGAAACGCTAACCATACAAAAAATGTGGCGCTTTCAATTGAAAAAATACCTCTTTATTCTATTGCTAACAGGTTGTTGCTGTATAATCATGCTTACAGGTATTTCCAATTCATTGGTTTATTTGGTGCTAATTCTTTTAGCTTCCGCTGTTTTCAAAATTTTCAGTCCTCAACCTTAGTGTTTTTCTCGGTTTGCTTTATCCATCTCGGCAACAAAAATGCGCCTATAAACAAGTATGGAAAATAGGAAATCAAACGCCACAATAGTGCAAGAAGTGTAATTAATAACATTGAGCCACCTAAATCGGCCAATAATTCTCCAAATGCATATTCAGCAATACCACTTCCTCCTGGCGTAGGGCTCACGCGCATCAACAACCACAACACTAACTGTTTTCCCAAAACCAAAAGATGTTGAAGAAGCCCCAAACTGATAAATGCTTGAAGCAGCGCATTTATCACTAAAAAGCGAGAGATCCAACTTCCTGCAGTACTTAAAAACACCTTAAACCAAAACAAGAAAGACGCTTTTCTGTAGACACGTGCCGCCAGCTCAATATCCTGACCTGTCTGAAGCATTCCTTTTTTCCAACGTTTAAATAACCGTATTTTAGCCAGCGTCTGGAAAAATCGATTAGCCATTGCAGGTACCAAGAAAATAGCAGAAAAAAAGAAGATAACGATTCCTAAAAACACAAAATAGCCCGTCCAAAAAACAGCGGACACACCGCTGGACCCTAGATTTGATGGAAATAACTCATGGCTATCAATAAAAAGAAAAACCAATGGAATAAGCAGAATGTAAAATAAGTTGTCCATAAATGCCGTAATCAGCACAATAGCTGTTGATTTTCCTAATGGAATTTTTTCGCGATTTAATATGAACATGGCAACAGCTGAACCACTAATTACACCCGGAGAAAGTGCAGATGCAAACTCCCAAATCATGATCACAAAAAAGGATCGTTTCCATGATAGCAATTGATGGGTTAACAAACGAATGCGGAGCATATAAAAAAAGTCCCTTCCAACCACAAAAACGATTGCCAAGAACATCCAAAAAATGGTTGCTCCCGACCAATTGATACTGTTAAATAAATCTTTAGCGGATTGTAATTTATAATTTCCTCCCTTTAAAACGGGTTGGAATTCATTGGGGTCATTATCATTTACATTACCATCGTGATTGGCATCAATCCATTGATGGGTACCGTTAACCTCATCCTTAATATAATGAACCTCTTTAAATCCACGAATCAACATCCATGCTGCTACAGCTAACCCGATAAAAATGGCCAACCCTATTTTCCAGCCTTGAAAATTCCTTGAAATTACATTCGTGTCATTCATCATTGAAATCCTGACTAAGTACCAATTCCAAATCCCAGTTTCGTCTAACCTTAATCACTCCATTATACCATATGATTTTTTCAGGTTGACGCTTCATTGATACATTACCCGTATCCCATTTCCCATTATTGTTTTCATCTAAAACATAACACAACGCGTATTCTCCAGGTGTTAAATGATCGAAAGTACATGTTCTATTTGCAGCTAATGAACCCACGGCTATTTGCTTTTCTTTTTGCAATAAAAAAACCAGTAAATTACCTTGAACATTGTTTCCATCGATCAAGATTTTTCCAAAAGCATCCGCACTTTTTATTTCAAAATTAAACCGGACGGAATCTTGTAAACAAGCTGAGGCGTTACCAATGGCATTTTCTTTAAACTGTATTTGTCCTTTTGTTGGGCCCACATGACGGAGTGTTAAAAACAATTGGTTTTTATCTGTTCTGAGTTGGTAGGGTATATTTTGTTGGTTCTCGTCGGTAACCAATAACTTACTGCTATCGACAGAAGTAATAATGGCATTTACTTCAAACACGATAGCGGACCCAGAACTTAATTGATTCAAATCAGACATAGGTTTTGGTTTCAAGCTAGACAACTTTTCTTTGTCCAGAACACGAACTGTATTTGTGTCTTGAAATGTTGGTGCATTTACGTTTACCTTTATCTCATTGTTTGAAATGTTCTTGAGAAAAACCGCACAACTGTCGCCTGAATACCTCATGAAAAGAGAACGCTCAACCACCTTATCATCAATACTAAGTTCAAACGTATCCAAATCGAAATTCGAAGCAATAGTTAAGCGTTCAGGTCCCTGAAAAGTGAAATTGATTTGTTGTTGGGGCTCTTGATTGAAAAGCCTGAGTTTTGTGCTTTGTGCAGTAGTGTCAAAGGATATGTATAGGCTATCGTTTAGAAAGGCTGCTTTTTCTGAAGCTTGAATGCGCAAGTCGCTGTTTTCGTCTTGAAAACCCAGCACTTTATACAAACCACCTCTTAAAAACCCAAAAGTCGCAATGCCATTAACATTGGTTTTTGCAAAATAGGTTGGCGTTGTGGAATCATTCGAATTGTAAAGTGCAACGGTACAATTGGCAACAGGTTGTTGGCTCCAAGCGTCTTTTACCTCGATAGCGTGGGTCAGTGAATCAATGTAATCGCCGGTAGAAAAGACAATCTTGTACAGTGAATCGTTCCCCTCATTGATATCCTTTACAGCATTATTTATATAAATGACATAGGTTGTGTTTTCTTGAAGCGAATCGTCCCAAAAAATAGTCAAATCTTTCTGTTTAACTGCTGTTTTAAGCTTGGTGTGTTGAGGCAGAATAATAATGGATTGTTCCGGGTTTTTTAATTCAAAAAATTCATCAAAACTCAGTTTTACATTTGAACCGGTAAAATTCACCAAACTATCTGGGGTACTATTTTCACGAATAATTTTTGGGGCGTAAGCATCGATTTCTCCGCCTGAAATTTCACCAACTTGAGCACAGCCAAAAAAAAGCGCAGCACTTAGTAATGCCAAAAAATGATGTCTTATAAAATACATCCGCAAATCTCGTTTAAATAATGGGCATCCGTTTCGTTAAATTCAGCGTAATTGGTGCTGTCAACATCCAATACGGCAACAATTCTACGGTCTTTAAAAACAGGCACTACGATTTCACTTTTTGATAGGGAACTGCAGGCAATATGACCAGGAAACTGGTCAACATCTTCAACGATTACAATTCTATTTTCTTTCCAGGAGGTGCCGCAAACACCTTTACCAAATGGAATTCTTGTACAGGCAACAGGCCCTTGAAAAGGACCAAGAACAAGTTCATCGTTGTCCACT
>JBILIM010000200.1:0-4310 GCA_044349985.1 Crocinitomicaceae bacterium | reverse complement strand
CTTTGCCAATTTATGAGCCAAACGTTGGATTTCTGCATCCATTTCTTCAGCGTTATCATATACATCAGTGAATAGTCCTTTCTTTTTAGCCCATTCCGCTGAACGCCATTCCGTTGCGTTAATTGCAAGCTCACTCATTGCAGATAGTCCAATTTTACGTTCTACCGCGGGTCCAACAACGAAGGGCCCAATTCCAACTGCCAACTCAGACAGCTTAACATCGGCATATTTCGTAGCTAAACAATAATCAACTGCGGCGGCAACACCAACACCACCACCAACAGCTTTACCGTGAACGCGACCAATAATTAATTTCGGAGCCTTCCTACAGGCATTAATAACATGAGCAAAACCCGAAAAAAACTGCTTCCCTGTTTCAAGATCTTTAATTGAAATTAACTCATCAAAACTCGCTCCTGCACAAAAAGCCTTTTCGCCACCAGAACGGAGGAGAATTACCTTAACGTTGTTATTGTTACCAAGAGAAGTTATTGTCTCTGCAAGCGTATTCAATATTTTTCCGGGCAGGGAATTGCTCATTGGATGGCCAAATTCAACAGTGGCAATCCCACTTTCATCAATGTGAAAATTGACATATCCATTACTATGATCCAAACTCATAAAAATTATAGTATTCGATTTTTAATTGTATTAATCGGTTAGATTCTGTTTGTTTTCTGCGACTTTGAAAACATCGGCTTCTTTTTGTAATCCTCCTTATTTTTAACCTCATCGTTCTTCTTAATCGGTCGATTTCCTTTCGGTGATGCAATTTTCACGTCCAATTTACGACCATTAATCTCCATACCGTTTAATGCATTAATCGCATTGATAGCATGATCGGTATCCGCCATTTCAACGTAACCAAAACCTTTAGATCGTTTTGTCTCCTTTTCAAAAACTACATGAGCATAAAGGACTGGTCCAAAAGAAGAAAAGGTAGTTCGCAAATCTTCAGATGTTATTTCCCAATCCAAATTCGCTATAAAAATATTAACCATCGTTTGATTTTATCGAAACATTTCTATTTGAGTGTAAAACTATCGGAACCAATTAACATTCCATCGCAGTAAATTTTCACCTTGTAATTTCCAGAGCGCGCGGTCTCTCCCTTCAAATCGTAAAATATTGTAACATCAACACTTTGATTTCGATAATCAATTTCTTTTTTGTCAGAATATGAAATCGTTCCGTTATCTGTTTGAATCACATTGGTTGATTTCGATTGCATGGTTTTTCCATCAGGATTCATAATTTGCATGTAAAGAACCTTTGAACCTGCGGAAGCCAAGGTGTTTTCAGACAAGGTAAAAGATGACCGAATTTGAACCGTATTTTTCGCCTTATTGGTAACCTCTGCAGTATTGTTCAATTTCATTTTGAGCGCTTCTGTGACGATACCATATGCTTGAAGTTTAGCTCCTTTTTTGACTTGTTCGGCCTTTTGTTCAGCGTCAGCTTTGTAGGTGTCTCGTTCTTCGATTGTGGTATTTAACTTCACCGTTCGATCATCAAGCTCCCTTGTAAGGTTGTCTTTTTCTTCATTTAATTTAACGATATCACTTACGTAACCTCTCATAATTTCTCTTAAGGTTTCGTTCTCACGTTTCAATCTTGCCAACTGAGAGGCATTCATATTTTTTGTACTGTTTATTTCATTGATTAGGGACTGAATTCTGGTTTTTTGAATATTCAGCGAATCGGCTTTGCTTTTATCCTGTTCAATCAGCGCATCATAAGTTTGCAGCATATTCAAAAGATCTCCTAAATTCGCAGAAAGGAGCTTCTTTAAACCATCGAGTTCTGACTGACTTTTGGCAAACCCTTCAGAGCATGCATTTAATTCCTCATTTTTCTGTGACCATATGTATGCCATATAACCTAATCCTCCCATTAATAAAAAGATAATGGCCATTAAAACCAAGGTTGTTCTTCTACCCCCTTCATTTCTTTCTTCTTCAGTCATAGCGCTCTTAAATTAACATTTACAAATGTAAGCATTACAATGAATGGATTGAAAAGTTACAAGCATTTTTACAAAATTTACCTTATAATTTCAGCGAAAGACATTTCACCATTAATGCGCCGTGCGATTTTGAAAGGATTTTTATCTTTTAAGATTTCAGGCAAATGATCATCAGGAAAATTTTGAAAACAAACGGGACGCAAAAACCTATCAATTGCATCTATGCCAACTGCTCCAAATCTATTGTCTGTTGATGCAGGATACGGGCCGCCATGATGCATTGAATCGCAAACACGGACACCTGTAGGAACATTATTAAAATTAATTCGTCCAGCCTTGTCTTGAAAAATACGTATCCATTGCTTAACATCTTGTTCATTTGTAAATTCATGATGTACAAAGATGGAAGCGGTTAATTGACCTTCTAAAACATTTAAACACTTCAATAATTGATCATCAGACATACACCTTACTATTAAACAAAAAGGCCCAAAAAACTCATCTTGAAAAAGTGCGTTCGTTAAAAAATCAATATCAGAAATTTCCAAAACCAACGGTTGAACATCCACCTCAGAAAGCTCATCGATTAAATCAAAATTTGAACTATCTCTTAACGCTGCCAATTGGTCTAAAAATTTCGATTTTAAGCTGGGATGAACCATCGTTTTAACCCCCTTTCTCTTCACCTCTGCTTTAAAAGCGTTTATAAACTGATCGACATATTCACCACTTTTTATAAAAACCAACCCTGGTTTGGTACAAAACTGACCAGCGTCATTGGTTACAGATGCTGATAGTTCCTCAACCCATTTCGCGGAGTTATGAATCAAGTCTCTATTGTCAACAACAACAGGATTCAAACTTCCCATTTCCGCAAAAACGGGTATTGGATCCCTCCGATGTGACGCAAGATCAAAGAGGGCTCTTCCACCATTATGACTCCCCGTAAATGCCACAGCCTTAACAAGTGGATGCTTAACTAAATAAGCACCTATTTGATGGGTATTACCATTCAAATTTGAAAAAACACCCTCAGGTAATCCTGCACATTTAATGGCTCTTATTACAGCATTAGCGACCAACTCAGCTGTTCCTGCATGCATGGGGTGCGACTTAACAATTACCGGACAACCTGCTGCAAGTGCCGATACCGTATCACCACCAAGAGTGGAGTATGCCAATGGAAAATTACTAGCTCCAAAAACCACAACTGGTCCAAGTCCAATTTTTATTTTTCGAATATCTGATTTCGCGGTTAATTCACCAGCTTCTGCCGTATCAATCGAAGGCTGCATCCACTCATTAGAGGCAATCAATTTCAGAAACTGTTGAATTTGCGCTATTGTTCTATTAAACTCGACTTCTCCTCTAGAAAGAGACAAACCAGTTTCTTGAGTGTAAAGGGAAAGAATTTCTTTTCTTGAGTTCAACAATTCATTTACAAGTGCTTCAAAGAATTTCACTTTTTCGCAGTCCGAACAAAATTTAAATTGGTGAAATGCCTTATTTGCAAGATTCAATGCATCTTCGATTTCCGAAGTTGTTGCATCAAAAAATAAAGTATCGTTTTCCTGGTTTTGAAAATGATTAAATGTTCTGAATGAAGCACTTCCTAATGCAGATAATTTAAATCCAATAAGGTTTTTGCCTGTTATCAAGGAATATTAAGCTTGATGTATCTCGAAAGAATAGGTTTCCATTATTTGGTTACAAAGTAACTTTTTACAAGCATCCTCCACTTTTACTGCAGCTTCCTCAGATGAGGATGCATCAACAAACAATCGGACATGACGGCCAATTCGAACACCTTCTATTTCCGGAAGCCCAATACTTTTCATGGTATTTGAAACAGCTTTTCCTTGTGGATCGAGTAAAGCATCATGTGGCATGACATCAATTTCAGCTCTGAATTTCATTTTCTTTTTTTTGTTTGGTAAAACTAAAGATGGATAAAATTAAGTATAAAAAAACAATTAAAGGTATCGACCAGACTTTCAAAACCACAATTAATATCAAGCTCAACATTAGAAAAATAAATTTCAATTTATTTTCAGACCATCTAAAACTTTTAAATTTCAGGGCCATAAGAGGAATTTCAGTAACCATCAAGAAAGCCATTAAAACAGTAACCGCGCCAACGATATACGTGTCGAAAACATACATGTAGGAAAGAGGAGCAACAGTCCATTTTTCAAAATCGAACCACAAAAGCAAGGGAAAGAATGTTAAAAACAAGGTGTTTAACGGTGTTGGGACACCTAAAAAACCCATTGATTGTCTGTCATCTACATTAAATTTAGCCAATCGAAACATGGACAACACAGGAACAATAAGCGCAATCAAA
>JBILIM010000198.1:0-4313 GCA_044349985.1 Crocinitomicaceae bacterium | reverse complement strand
TCTTAATCAATGCAGGTTTGGAATGCGCATTGTTTAAAAATTTGATAACATCGTTGATGTTTGCAACGCCAACGGTCTCCAATCCGGTAACAACGGCAGCCTCCTCAGCATTCATTTCGGGAAGAATAATTCCTTTAAAGCCTTCTTTTCGGGCTTGAATCGCAATAGGGAGAGCGCCTCTAACAGGTTGTAGCGTTCCGTCTAATGATAGTTCACCAATAATAATGTAATCGGATAGCTTTGTGTCGGCTACTTGCTCGCTTGCAGCCAATATGCCAATTGCAATAGGTAAATCATAATTAGCACCTTCTTTGCGAATTCCAGCGGGTGCAAGATTAATGGTAAGCTCTTTACCGGGAAATTTTAGATTGTTGTTTTTGAAAGCGGCTTTAATGCGCTGATGACTTTCCTTGATGGCAACATCTGGTAATCCGACCAAAAAGAAATTAATGCCTGTGCTTTGATTTACTTCAATTGTAATAATTGTGGCTTCAATTCCGAACACGGAACTGGAATAGGTTTTCGTTAACATAAAAGGTATTTTAACCTTAATTTACGATATAAAAACCAGACTAAAAAATTGAAAACAAAAAAAACCGATGCGATTACATCGGTTCACTTTAATATATCTTTTCGACTTAACGCTTGTGTAGCGGCTCGTCAGAAACAGTTAATTTCTTTCTTCCTTTGCGTCTGCGCGCTGCAAGAACTCGGCGTCCATTTTTTGTTGCCATACGACTTCTGAAACCGTGCTTGTTTCTTCTCTTTCTTACGGACGGTTGAAACGTTCTTTTCATGATCTGTATTCTTTTAAGTCTTAACCAATTTTGGGATTGCAAAGATAATGTAATTTTCTTTTTTCACAATGTTTTCAAATAAAAAATAAAAAAAAGCTGATTTTCACCCCAAACAAAGCTATTTTTGTAGTCCAAATATAAGGCATGTTGCGCCCAAAAAAGAAATCTGAACAAAAAGTAAAATTATCAAAGGAGAGTTACCGCAAGGCTACAGGTATTTTTCGATACCTCGGTCCTTATAAAGGTATATTTTTTATCGGTTGGATTTTCCTTATTCTTTCCACTTCGGTAGGTCTTATCTTTCCATACATGATGGGGCAACTATTGGGGAGCGGTTCATCAGGTACTGCCGGTATGGAAGATTCGATTAAGTTGATAAATTTCAATAACATCAATGATGTTGCCTTGGCCTTATTTATATTGTTTTTCGCACAAGCATTCTTCTCGTATTTTCGGGTGGTGATTTTTACAAATGTTACCGAAAATGCCATGCGCGATTTGCGTTCGGCAGCGTTTCAAAAATTGGTGTACATGCCAATGGATTTTTTCAACCAAAATAAAGTCGGAGAATTAAGCAGTAGGCTTTCATCAGACGTAACCCAAATCCAAGAAACGCTTAAAACGACTATTGCTGAATTTTTTCGCCAAATTGTAATTGTTTTTGGTGGTGTTGCCTTCATTTTTGTGTTTTCATGGAAGCTGGCTTTAATCATGTTGGGCACTGTTCCTGTTATGGCTGTAATTGCGGTCTTTTTTGGAAGATTTATCCGAAAATTATCTAAAAAATCTCAAGACAATGCTGCACAATCGAATGCAATAATAGAAGAATCTCTTGTCGGTATTTCCAATGTAAAATCGTTTACAAATGAACTTTTCATGATTAAGCGTTACACCGAAGCAATTGATGAAATTAAAAATCTAAATATAAAAAGTGGTATTTGGAGAGGCTTGTTCGTGTCGTTCATTATATTTTGTTTGTTTGGTGCCATTGTATTTATCATTTGGCAAGGCTTATTGATGACGCAAGGTCCGAATCCGCAATTATCATCACAAGATTTTTTCTCGTTCATCATGTACACGATAATGATGGGGGCTTCTATTGGTTCGCTTCCTGATTTGTACGCGAGCATTCAAAAATCCATAGGTGCTACCGAAAATCTAATGGAAATCATCGATTCACCCGGGGAACAACAATTAAATAAAGGAACTTTAAAACCCAAGATTACGGGTGAAATTTCTTTTGCGAAGGTTACGTTTTCATACCCGCAAAGAAAAGACATCATGGTCTTGAACGGTATTTCATTTGATGCACAATCCAATCATACCATTGCGTTGGTGGGGTCTTCAGGATCGGGAAAATCTACCATAGCATCGTTGCTTTTGAATTATTACGAAATCGCTTCAGGTACTATTTTAATTGACGGAAATCCAATACAGGATATTGACACGCATCACTTGAGAAAACATATTGCAATCGTTCCTCAAGAGGTATTGCTGTTTGCGGGAAGTATTGCTGAGAACATTCGTTTTGGAGCTACTGAGGCCTCAGAAGAAGAAATTATCGAAGCCGCCAAAAAAGCGAATGCATGGGAATTTATTCAGTCTTTCCCTGAAGGTCTAAATACGCAAGTCGGAGATCGCGGAATTCAGCTTTCTGGTGGACAAAAACAACGCATCGCTATTGCCAGAGCAATTATTAAAAATCCCACAATTCTAATTCTTGATGAAGCGACATCTGCATTGGATTCAGAGTCTGAACGATTGGTTCAAGATGCATTGGACAAACTAATGATGGGAAGAACGTCTATAGTAATCGCTCACCGACTTTCAACCATTAAAAATGCCGATACTATTTTAGTGCTGAAGAAAGGAGAGATTGTTGAGTCAGGTAATCATGAAAAACTGATTCAAGATAAAGGCGTTTACTTTAATTTGGTTGAATTGCAAGGAATTGAAAGCCGATTGGGTAATCAAGCATAGTTTTTTGGTGATTTAATTTCTAAAACAAGTGTTCAGATTACTACTTTTTTCTCCGTTGCTTTTTACTGCTTGTCATGTTTCTAAATCTTTTCATGAGCAACTCAATATCGATTTTTCCGGAACATGGACAAGTAATTCTGAGGGTATGCGCTTTGAAGAATCGTGGTATTGGAATGGAACTCAACTCTTGGGAAAAGGTATCATTTACAGTAATACGGATACGCTATTTACAGAGCGACTTGAAATTGCTAAAAAGTGCGGAAGTTGGAATTATGGAGCCACTGTCGAAAATCAGAATGATGGAGAAACAATTTTCTTTAAATTGAAAAAAACGTTGGAAGGAGAATATATATTCGCTAACAGAAAGCATGATTTTCCTCAAACCATTTCATACACCTTTATTGCAGATTCCTTGAACATTCAAATTGAAGGTATGGAAAATGGGAAATTAAAAAGCGAAGAAATGGTACTTTTTAAATCACCTATGCGTGTTCCTTAAAGATTTTGTTGAGCCACTTGATCATCATAAACATTAATAGTGATGCGGCAGTCAACAAAATAAAGTTAACATAGAAGAAATTCGCTTTGTTTTCATAACCATCCCACAAGCTACTCAATACCCCCGAAAGTTTGTTTCCAATAGAAGTGGCTAGGAACCATCCTCCCATCATTAATGCAGTAAGTCTTGGTGGACTTAACTTACTTACCATAGATAATCCCATTGGACTCAGGAATAACTCACCTATCGTAATAACAAAATAAGAAGAGATAAACCACCATGCTGAAGATTTATCTGCGCCGTTGTTATTGGCATATACAGCTCCTACCATGACCAAACATGAAAGGCCCGATATGAGCAACCCAATGGCTATTTTTAAAGGGGTAGATGGCTCTTTATCCCTTCTTCGAAGAAAAGCAAAAAAAGCTAAAATTAATGGTGTTAGTGCTACTACCCAAAATGGGTTTACAGATTGAAAAAGATTCGTGTTGAAAAGGTATACCTCACCACTATTTTCAGGTTTGTGTTCGTCTTTAAGATTTTTAAAATAACTTGGGTAAGCCCATTCTTTATTTGTTTTATCCGCTGCGCGAAAATGATGATCCATAACCACTACCGAATCTTTTTCATATTTAACGGTATCAACCAGGTATAATGCCTTCATAGTAGGTGTCATAGATGCTGGTATTTCTCGATCTGTGTAGCGTTCTGCCCAAGTATTTAAGGTAGATCCATTTTGCTTAAATACCGCCCAGAATGCAATGACAACCGAAAATATTGCCAACATTGCAGCTATTGGCTTTCTTTCATTTTCAGGTGATTTTACTAAAAGTCTTCCGTAAAAGAATATAACTGGAATACAACCGAATAAAAAGGCATCTGTTGACCGGCTTCCTACGAGCGGTGTTGGTAGGAAGTATCCAATCAATCCAAAGCCAATAGCAGGCAACAGTATAACCCCAAAAATTTGTAAGAGCGGCATGTCTTTATCGGATTTTTCTTTGATGACATCCGCATGTTTGAAATGACGTGTTCCT
>JBILIM010000199.1:0-4313 GCA_044349985.1 Crocinitomicaceae bacterium | reverse complement strand
GAATAAAAACATCTTTCACACCATCTCCTGTGATATCTTGAAAAATGGCGCTTCCAAAAACCTCATTTCGCGATGCGCGCTTCCACAAAAGGTTTCCGCTTAAACCATTGTACGCCATAATTCCATTATTGCTGGAAACGCCATCGGTACCTCCTCCAATTACAACATCCTTAACACCGTCACCATTTAAATCACAAGCTCTAGGTGAAGATAAAGAGGGTATCGAATCTGTAAATGCTTGCCAGTTGGTTGATTGAGCGAAATTTAAAAGACTAATGGTTAGAAGACCAAGAGTTAAGGTTAATTTAAACATGGTTTATCCCTTTTTGATGATAGCGTAAAACTAATATATAAATCGCAGATTTGAAAAAGATTCCACTTCATGAATTTCGTTAAAAAAAAGTTATTTTAAATACGAAGATTGTATCTTTAAAAGTTTGAGTTTAAATTCAACCGACTAAATTTATTTTATGGGACTAAATCAAAAAGCGCAATCCAATTTAATTCTATCTTTTAGAATTTTATTATCCGTTTTATTTCTGCTTTCAGCAGTTGCTAAATTGTATCCTTCACCAACTTTTGCCTTAACTACCTTTGAAATGAAACAACTTATCCCAATGGGATTCAGTGAAGGATTGGCTTCCTATTTTTCGAGAACATTAATCGGTTGCGAGTTGGCTTTAGGCATATTGTTGTTGCAACCGCATTATTTCAAAAAATTGGTTTTACCAATGTCGTTTTTGATTCTATTCATCTTCTCGGCACACCTAACGTATGAAATTTTGGCAACAGGTAATTCTGGAAATTGTGGTTGTTTTGGTGCGTTACTGCCCATGACACCCTTGCAAGCGTTGATTAAAAACATTATTGCGATGGGTATAATTGCTTATTTATTCAAAATTGTTGACGGCTCCAAAGACAAATTGAATTTTTCATATGTAATGGCATTGACTTTTGCATCCATTTTAGCCATTTATGTGGTGGCTCCTATGGAAGTTAAATCTTCTGCTCCGGTTCAGCAAATTGTGGAAGAAGAAGAAACGGATACAACAACATCAATCAATGCAGGATCGTCTTTAAACAATGACCTTGTAAAAGATACTGGAGTTGCATTGGTAAACACTCCTGAACTTATTGAAAAAGTATTGGAGCCAACACCAAAGAATTCGGGTTATGAAATGTATTTTAAGGGTATTGACAAAGGAAAAAAGATATTGTGCTTTTTTGCCCCAGGTTGCGATCATTGTCAGGAAACAGCTAAGGAACTCACTCAACTCAAGAAAGCAGACCCCAATTTTCCTAAAATAAAAATTATTTTTATGGATGAAGAGGCAGAAAAAATACCTGAATTCTTTAAAATAGCTGGAGCAACCTATCCGCATCAAATCATAGATATTGCGAGCTTTTGGAAAGTTCTAGGAGGTACCAAAGATACGCCTGGTGTTTATTATCTATGGAACGGAAACATCTTGAAAGAATATGACGGTATAAATGAACGCAAGTTCGTGAAGTCTGAATTCAAGAAATTGGTCAACAAAAAATATGAGGATTGGAATTAATTTCCAATCCTTTATCAATTTGATTTTATTGAATTAATGGTGATGACCTCCAGGACCGTGTGCGTGTCCATGGTCCAATTCATCTTGTGTTGCGGGTCTTATATCTGCAATAGAACCTCTGAAGTGTAAATCAACTCCCGCTAATGGATGACTGAAATCCATTTTTATAAATTCAGCTGTTACCTCAATAATTTTACCTCTTAATTGATTTCCTTCGCCGTCAGACATAGGGATTAACTTATCAACTGTAAAATATTCCGCATCAAACTGACCATTTTCGTCATGGAATACGTTTATCGGAATCACTGCAATATCTTCTTCACTAGAGTTTCCATAAGCCATATCTGAGGCAATTGAGAAATCAAATACATCTCCAACAGATTTACCAAGTAAATTTTCTTCGAATTGTGGGATCAATCCTCCTACTCCGTAAAGAAATACCATAGGCTGTTCTGGTGATGTTTCTTCAATTTTTTCTCCTGTTTTGTGATTGCTAAGGATGTAATTCACCGACACAACCATGTTTTCTTTTATTGTCATTTTTTTAAATTTTACGAGTAAAGATAGGTTTAATTCACGAGGTAAACCACTAGACAACTAAACAACAAAAGCTTAAAAAAGAAATTAGGAAACACCTGGATCTTCGGGAGGATAATCGTGATCAATGTCTGGTTCGGGTTCCTCATCGGGTTCTTCATCAGGCTCTTCGGGTATTTCGGGTATTGTTTCCGGATCAGGGGTTTCGGGCTCCAATGGAACTTCTTCTGGGATGGAGATCGGAGTTGATGGGGTTTTCTTTGGTATTTTTTTAGGTTGTTTCATAGGAAGGAAGTGGGTTGGTTGACATAAATTGGGTTGTGAGATGAAATTCTTGGTATGTTACTTTCCTGAGGAAATTGTTCATGAATTTTATTGGAAAAATTGGTTTGCATTTCAAGCCGTGCCATTAAGTAGCAAATTGTGGATTCCGCACCTTGGTTCAGATTTAAATTATTGCTTTCAATTCCATCATGACAACCTCCAGAATGCGAATCGTATACCACCTGGCCAAGTTGATTATTTCCCATAAACCAACTAAACGCAAGATCTTTGCATGCAGCATAAATATAGTTCGGAAAGGTTTTTTCAAAAGCGGATAGCGAAAGGATTAAGTAAGCAACTTCAATAGGTTGTTCACCACCTTGTACAACTCTTTTCGTTCCTTTTTTAAACCAAGTTTTATTCGGAATAACCGAAACTTTTCCGTCGAAAATCATGTGGTTCAATAGGAAATCAAAACTTTCTTTTGAAGCATTTTTATACTTTTCATTCCGCGTAATTAAATACCCATAGAGTAGACCTTCCGGTAGAATGCTGTTGGCATAAGTTAACTTATTCTCAAACCAATTCCAATCCTCTATTGTATGGCTTTCGTAGGCATGAAACAGGTTCTTACTGAATTTGTAACTTAACAGTTCAATTTCTGAATTCTTTTCATGTTTGAGGTAAAGGTAAAACCCCTTTAGACAAAAAGCGGTCGCTCGCAGCGATGTTAAACCTTCAATAGCCGTTAAGGCAAATTTGAATAGCATTTTTGCTTTGGTGACCATGCCAGCAGGAAGCATATCTTTAAGTGAAATCAAGTTGCATAATGCCCAAATGGCACGACCATTGGCATCTTCTAGATTCTCTTCATGATTCTGATTGGAAATTTGACCTGCCTCATCCATATAATTGATGAAACTTCCATTCTCCTGTTGACAAAAGGATATAAATCTTAAATATTTGTCCATTAGAATGAAGAGTTGTCCATCTCGTTTTTTAGCGTAGTATTGACAACAAGTGATTAATGCTCGAGCATTATCATCAAGTGTATATCCCGATGTGTAATCGGGTGCGTTTATTTTTGAAAATTGTACCACTCCAAAATGGTGCGTTAGCCTTACCAAATGCTGCAATGTGAAGTCCGGTAGGTTGTAGTGCATTCGTATATCAGATAAATAGGGTTTAAGAACATCCAAATGTTGTTTTGCCACATTGTCCCATTTGCTGTTAGCATTTTTATGCAACACATTGATTCGCATTTGATCCAACTGGTGATCGTTCGCCAACAGGTGATTTATCGCATGACTCATCTGAGAAGGATTTTCAAAATCGATAAGTATTCCTTCTTCTGAACTCAAGTACTCTTTCGCGTGAGGAATTTGTGTGGCAATAATTGGACAGCCAGCAGACATGGCAAAGGAGAAGGTTCCGCTAACGGCTTGATTTGGGTCTTTTGAACTGAAAATGTAAATGTCACTCATTTGGAGGTAATCCAGTATTTCTTTCGTGTCGAGGAATCGATTAATGAAAACGATATTGTTTTTTAAATGAAGTTTCTCAATGATTTTCTCGAGGTATTCCCTGTAACTTTCGCCTTCATTTTTAAAGACTTCGGGATGTGTTTTACCGATAATCAAATAGGTGGTTTCTGGAAAGTTCTTTACAACGTTGGGTAAACTTAATAAAACGGTTTCTATGTTTTTATTGGAACTGATTAATCCAAAAGTGGTTAATAGTTGCTTTCCTTGAAATCCAAATTTTTCTTTTAATTCTTCCTTTTCTTTATGGATGATGGTATGTGTACCATGCGGAATAACATTTATTTTTCGGGTATCAATTCCATAGTAATTCTCGAGTTGCTTTTTTGCATTGTTTGTCATTACAATAACTTCATTCGAGTATTCAGAAAGTTTGCGCACCATATTTCTCCTGTCGTGATCTGGATTTGGC
>JBILIM010000197.1:0-4336 GCA_044349985.1 Crocinitomicaceae bacterium | reverse complement strand
TTAGAACGCGTGTCAAAAATGCAAATTTCACATAAAAATTAATGGTTTTAGATTAATTTTCGATTTTTTGAAAAGGTCCTATTTCGTCCATAAATTCCTCTAATCTTTTATCACTGAAGGGAATTGTTGAAATTAAAAACTGGCATTTCGGTAAACTTTCTACAATACGTTTCAATTGTATCAAACTTCCATTTTTTACTTGCTGAATGGCATCGTCAATAATAAAAAGTTTAACCTTGCCTACATTATAACCATTTTGAATGTATAATTCGTACAATCGTTTAGGAGTACCAACAATGATTTCAGTCCCATCAAAGAGATCGTTTCTTTGTTTCAGCATATTCCCTTTGTCGTGCACCAAATCAATGGTTAAGTCCAAATGAAACGCACATTTCGTCAGTTCGGTATGAAGTTGCTCAGCCAAATCGTTTGAAGAACAGCTTATTATTGCTCTTGGCGATCCTTCTTCAGGTAATTTTATTTTTTCTAAAACGCTGTAAATAATAGCTGTTGTTTTTCCGCTAGATTCGCTTCCTTCTGCAAGAATATTTCTTCCCGATTTCATGACATCAAAAATGGCTTCTTGAAAAGGATTCATTGAATTAAATCCTTTATTTTGAAGAACTTCAGCCAATTCAGGTCGTATTTTGTTCCAACTCATGATTCTAATTTCTTATTGTTTTTATGCCGGTCTTTATCGCGGTTTGTTTTTTTATTAAGGTTGTTAATGAGTGCTTCTTCAAGATCAATTCCTGTTTGATTGGCTAAACAAATAAGAACGAAAAGTACATCTGCCATTTCATCACCTAAATCTATCTGTTTATCAGTTTCTTTTTCGCTTTGTTCGCCATAACGGCGAGACATAATACGAGCAACTTCTCCAACTTCCTCCATTAAAATAGTCATATTGGTTAATTCGTTGAAATAGCGAACACCATATTCTTTAATCCACGAATCTACCCTGTTTTGTGCTTCGCTGATACTTAATGCCTTCTTTTCATTCATTATTCTTTTCTTTTGGAATCCATAATTAAGGTTACAGGTCCATCGTTAATTAGTTTTACTTTCATAGTTGCACCAAATTCCCCAGATTCAACTTCGCAATTCGAAAATTCTTTGAGTTGTCCTTTAAAATATTCATAAAGTGGAATGGCAACTTCGGGGCGTGCGGCATTAATAAAACTTGGTCGATTGCCTTTTTTAGTAGAGGCGTGCAAAGTAAATTGACTCACTACCAAAAAGCTTCCGTTTATTTCTGTAATAGATCGATTCATCTTCCCATTGTCGTCATTAAAAATGCGGAGTGCTGTGATTTTTTGAATAAGATAATCGGCATCTTCCTTAGTGTCTTCATGTTCTATTCCTAAAAGAATCAATAATCCATTTTGTATTTCACCAACAATTGTATTATTGATTGCTACTCCTGCCTCACTTACCCTTTGGATTACAATTCTCATTATTCGTAGATTGATCGTCTGTATATTTCATTGGGATCTTCGGTCATAAGTTGTAAATACGTGTAGTATCTTGATGTGTCAATCAATCCTTGTTCAACTGCCTCTTTCACTGCGCATTTCGGTTCATTCAAGTGCAGGCAGTTATGGAATTTGCATGCGCCAAGTAATTCACGCATTTCAGGAAAGTAATGTGGAATATTCTCACGCTCCAAATCCACTATGCCAAAGGCTCTTATTCCTGGCGTATCAATAATATAACCTCCACTTTTTAATTGGTGCATTTCAGCAAAAGTCGTTGTGTGCTGGCCTTGATCATGCGCTGTTGAAAGATCTCCAGTATTCAATTTCAAATTAGTATCCAAACTATTGCATAAAGTGCTCTTGCCAACTCCACTATGACCGGAAATCATCACCTGCTGATCCTTTATTTCCAATTTTAACAGGTCAATATTGATACCCTTTTCTGCACTGATTTTTATACTTGGATATCCAATTTTGGCATACCTATCAATCAAAACATCTATTTCTTGCAGCTCTTCAGAATTGTAGATGTCAATTTTATTGAATAGCAAAGTCGTAGGTATTCTAAAGGATTCTGCGGCAACTAAAAAACGATCAATAAAAGCCAATTGTGTTACAGGTGACTTCAGGGTAACTAATAGATAAGCGCGATCAATGTTAGCGGCTAAAATCTGCATTTGTTTGCTGAGATTGGTAGACTTTCGAACAATATAATTCTTTCGGGGTAAAATATCTTGAATTACAAAATCTTCAGCTATTGCATCATCTTTAATCAATGAAACAACATCACCAACGGCAACAGGATTGGTTGTGCGCAATCCTTGCAGCCTAATTTTCCCGCGAATTCTACATTTTATAATGTCTCCATTAGAAAGTAAAACGGTATACCATTTTCCAGTTGATTTTAAAACAATGCCGTTCATTTACACAAAAGTACGGGGAATTCAATTAATTTTGATGAAGATAACACAGATTATCTAAATTGAGCTTTGCGCAGCTTTAATCAGTTGAAAAGCCAACATTTTGAAGTATTTTTGCAGTAGAACCGTTTAAAATGTCGATAGAGGTTAAGAACTTAGTCAAGTATTACGGCAATCAAGCCGCCGTAAACGATGTATCTTTTTCCATTAAGAAAGGTGAAATCGTTGGGTTTCTTGGTCCAAATGGAGCAGGTAAATCAACTACGATGAAGATTATTACCGGCTTTATACCATCAAGTTCCGGAACGGTTAAAGTATGTGATTTACCAGTAGATGTTGACAGTATGGATACCCGACAAAAAATTGGATATCTGCCAGAACACAATCCACTTTATTTGGATATGTATGTAAGAGAATACCTAGAATTTGTGGGTAAAATCTATAAAATATCGAACCTTAGTGAAAGGGTGAAGAATATGGTCAAAGCTGTCGGTTTAGAGATTGAACAAAACAAAAAAATTGGTCAACTCTCTAAAGGTTACCGACAACGATTGGGTTTGGCAGCAGCTATTATTCATGATCCTGAAGTCCTTATTTTAGACGAACCCACCTCAGGTCTGGATCCCAATCAACTTGTTGGTATTCGAGATCTCATAAAAGAAATTGGTAAATCAAAAACCGTATTACTTTCAACGCATATAATGCAAGAGGTTGAGGCGATTTGTGATCGCGTAATCATAATCAATCGTGGACAAATTGTTGCCGATGACAAAGCAGAAAATCTCCAGTTGAATTCGGTAAAACAAACCGTATACGTCGAGTTCGAAGGTGAGATTTCCAAATCCCAGTTAAATAAAATTGCTTCTGTCACCAAAGTTGAAACTGTTGGTAGTGGCTGGCTTTTAGAAAGTCAACTCGGAACTGATTTAAGAAAAGAGATTGCCCAATACGCCAGAGATAATGAGCTTTTAATTTTAACCATGCGCTTAGAGGAACGTTCATTGGAAGAGGTCTTTAAAGAATTAACAAAATAAAATGCCAGAAAAATTTATTGATGAATTGAAATGGAGGGGCATGATACATGACATCATGCCCGGTACAGAGGATGCAATTAATCGTCAAGTTTGTAGCGGTTATATCGGTTTTGATCCTACTGCAGATTCCCTCCATGTTGGGCATCTCGTTCAAATCATGACCTTGGTTCATTTTCAACGTTGTGGACACAAACCCATTGTCCTTGTTGGCGGTGCAACCGGAATGGTTGGCGATCCATCAGGGAAGTCGAAAGAAAGAAATTTATTAGATAAAAACACCTTAGACCATAATGTCTCTTGCGTAAAAAAACAACTCGAGCAATTTTTGGATTTTGAAGATGCCAAAACAGGTGCCGAAATGGTGAACAATTACGACTGGTTTAAGGATATGAATTTCTTAGATTTCATTAGAGATGTAGGAAAACATATTTCCATAAGTTACATGATGTCCAAGGATTCTGTGAAATCAAGATTGGAAACCGGTTTATCGTTTACTGAATTCACCTACCAATTGGTTCAGGGATATGACTTCTATTATTTGAATCAAAATTACAATTGCGTTCTGCAAATGGGAGGTTCGGACCAATGGGGTAATATCGTTACAGGAACTGAATTGATTCGAAGAAAAGCCGGTGGAGAAGCATTTGCGGTTACAACGCCTTTAATTAAGAAAGCAGACGGTACTAAATTTGGAAAAACGGAAGCGGGTAGTGTTTGGTTGGATCCTGATCGTACTTCCCCTTATGAGTTTTATCAGTTTTGGTTGAATGCTTCAGATGCAGATGCATCGAATTACGTTCGAATTTTCACCCTAAAATCTCAAGAGGAAATTGCGCAATTGGAAGCCGAACATCAAGAAGCGCCTCATTTACGCGTTTTACAGAAAGCGATTGCAGAAGAAATT
>JBILIM010000196.1:0-4350 GCA_044349985.1 Crocinitomicaceae bacterium | reverse complement strand
AGCCAGTTACGAATTGATTGACCGTTATCTGAAATTTTTCAGGAACTACCCCGAAGACACCTATGCTGCCGAATGTTTAGATCGTGTACAAATGATGTATACGGGCTTAAACCTTACACAACGCGCCATTGTCTATGCTGATTCTTTGTTGCAAGAATATCCAAACTACAGGAATCGAAAGTTGGTACTAGAAAACCAGGCTAGCACATACGATATGTTTATTCAACCTAGAGACACGGTCAAGGTAAGATATTACTACGAAAAAATTTTAAAGGAATTTCCAAATGACGACAAAACGTACCGCAACGAAATTCAATTTAGATTGAAAAACTTAAAACTAACGATACCTGAACTGATTGAATTGAGAGACTCTTCAAACATTCAGTAAAATTTGCGCTGTTAACAGAGTGTTAAATAAGAAAATTACCTCAATCGAAATTTTACATTTGTTTCATAAAATTTAATTGTCATGAAAAAAGTTACTTTGTTTTTAAGTTTGTTGTTTGTTACCGCTTTGGTTTCAAAAAACGCGAGCGCACAAATTGTTTCCGGAGCTAAAATTGAGTTTTCTAAAGAAACGCATGATTACGGAACCGTTAAATACGGAGGAGATGGCACTTGTACATTCGATTTTACAAATACCGGAACTGAGCCATTAATTATTTCAAATGCTAAAGGTTCTTGTGGATGTACTGTTCCTGATTGGCCGAAAGAACCTATCGCTCCAGGTGCAACCGGAACTATTAAAGTGAGCTACGACACGAAGAGACCCGGTGCAATCAGCAAGAGTGTTACAATTACTTCAAACGATGCTTCGGAGCCAACAAAAGTTATTCGCATAACTGGAAACGTTCTTCCTGCTCCTGAAGGAGCGGCACCAGTGAACAATTCCGGAGCCCCTTCCAACAACTAAAATGAATAGAACATTTTTTGCTTTTTTGTTCATATTAAACACCGCCCTTGTCTTTTCACAACGGGCGGTTTTTTATGTAAAAAAACAAACGTATAAGTTCGACAGAACCGCTGAAGGAGATACTGTTCGACACACCTTTCTTATTGAAAATAAAGGAGATGCTGATTTAGTAATATCCGACTACGAAGTGGAATGTTCATGTACACATGTTTATTTGCCAAACCAAACAATTGCTCCAGGGGAAAGGGCAGAGTTAACGTTCTTCTTTGACACTGAAGGACGACCATTTCTTCAAGATCGAAAAATTCTATTGGTAACAAACACAAAAAATCAGAAAGAATATTTAAGATTTAAAGTTTTTGTGAAACCAAAAAAGTAAAAGGTTAAGAATGTGTTAAACTCTTTTGAAAAATTTAAATCAATTGTAAATTCATTAAAAATTAAATCGAAGAATTATGAAAAAATCTATTTTACCTTTAGTAATCTTATTGGTTGCAGTTTTAGCAGGAAAAGCAAATGCGCAAACAGTTGGTGCTTCAATTGAATTCAACAAAGAAGTTCATGATTATGGAACAATCAAAAACGGGGCTGACGGTTCATGTACTTTTGAATTTAAGAACAACGGAGATTCTCCATTGATAATTTCAAATGCTAAAGGGTCTTGCGGATGCACAGTGCCTGACTGGCCGAAGGAGCCAATTGCACCAGGTGCATCAGGGGTTATAAAAGTTAGTTATGACACCATGAGAACAGGAGAAATTAATAAAAGTGTTACCATTACGTCAAATGCAGTAAACGCACCAGACAAAATAGTATTTATCAAAGGAACAGTTTTAGCTCCTGAAACAACACAACCGGTTAATGACGCAGGAGCTCCCTCAAATCATTAGTAGAATTATAAAATACATCAAATAGAAAAGCGCCTCCAATGAGGCGTTTTTTTTTTCAAGAAAAATCTCCGCCTCCTTTTTTTGTACCTTGATACAATTGAAATTCTCGAAAGCTACATTCCAATTCACCGTTGTATAGTCTGATTTTTCTACTGGGTTTCAATCCAATGGATTTAAAACCTATTTCACTTGAAGAAATTATCCAGCATTTCCAACCACTCATTTCACTTTTCATCCAATCACCAAGGCTTTCATAGAGTTCCTCGATATTTGTCCCCATACGTTCCCCATAAGGTGGATTGGTTATAATCGATCCCGTTTCCTCTGGTTTTTTCACCCTATCAAATGGCTCAGATGATGTTTCGACAAAGCGCCCTATTGGCAACGCACGAAGATTTCGTCTCGCTTTAATAATCATTTCATCATTGACATCAAATCCTATGATTCTACATGGCAACTTTGAAATTCGCTTTTGCGCTTCTGTGTACAAATTATTCCATAACACCTCATCGTAGTTCGCTAAATTCTTAAAGGCATAATGCTGTCTCTCAATATTTGAAGGTATACCTGCCGCGAGCATAGCTGCCTCAATTAACAATGTTCCAGAACCACAGAACGGATCCATAAAAGTTGATTTTCTATCCCAACCTGAAAGTCTTATCAAACCTGCAGCAACGACTTCGTTGAGCGGTGCCTCACCTACTGCTTGACGATACCCCCTTTGAAATAGGGGTAATCCACTCGTATTAATTGAAATAGTAACTTGATTGTTGTTCACATAAAGATCGATTACAATCTGAGGTGATTTCGTATTTACATTGGGTCTTTCTCCTACAGCATTTCGAAAAGTGTCAACTATGGAATCTTTAACTACTAAAATTGGGTATTGTGAATGTTTGAAAAAATCTGAAAAAATAGCTCCCTTTACAGAAAAACTTTTATCAACTGTAAAATATTCATCCCATCGAATTTTCAAACATTGTTTATAGAGATCGTCTTCTGTTTTAATTTGAAATTTACGGACTTGAATAAGAATCGAAATCGCACATCGTAAATGCAAATTTAAAAAATAAACATCCCTCCATGATCCGGTAACTTGAACAGCACGATTTAAAATCACCACATCTGCATACCCCAATTCATTGAGCTCCTCGGTTAAAACTTGTTCTAAACCAAAAAATGTTTTTATCGTTATGGTAAGTGATTTGTCAAAATCTGTAATTTGGTTTGAATTTGCCATTTGGAAGAAGAAATACTATAATTTTGCACAAAGGAACGAAATTGAAACCAATATTCCGATTTATCACCTGCTTACTGTTTATGCTTTCTCCGATTTTCGGTATAAGTCAGCAGGTTGGACTTGTACTTAGTGGTGGCGGGGCCTCAGGTTTGGCGCATATTGGTGTATTGAAGGCTCTTGAGGAAAAAGGCATTCCTATTGATTACATTACCGGAACTTCTGCAGGTTCCCTCGTAGGTGCAATGTATTGTGCAGGATACAGTCCTGAAGAGATCGAAGCTTTTGTAAAAAGTAGTGACTTCCAACTGATGACAACGGGAAAATTGAAGTCGTCACAACGATTTCTTTATCGTGAAGCTGATGCTAATGGCAGCTTGTTTAATATTTCTTTCGCCCTTGACACTATACTCACAAAATCGTTGCCCACAAAATTTATTACTTCGTCTTTCTTTGATTTCGAAATGCTAAAATTGTTCGGTACTACCGGCGCATCGAATGACAATAATTTTGACAGCTTGTTTGTTCCTTTTCGCTGTGTTGCATCTGATATTGAGAACAAGAAAAGTATCGTTTTTTCTTCAGGTTTTTTAAATCAAGCGGTAAGGGCATCCATGACCTATCCTTTCTATTTAGATCCAATTAGGATTAATGGTACATTAATGTTTGATGGTGGATTATATAATAACTTTCCGGCAGATGTCATGTATCAGGATTTCAACCCGGATTTTATTATCGGTAGCAATGTTTCATACAATGCCCCCCCTCCTACTGAAGACGACCTAATTAGTCAATTAACAAATATGTTGGTCTCGCATTCAAATTTCTCAATCCCTTGTAATGAAGGTATTTTAATCGAACCTGAAAATACTATAGGAACCTTTGCTTTCAATGAAGTAGAAGCAGCAATACAGTCGGGATATGAAGCAACACTGGCTAAAATTGATTCCATTTCAAATTTTGTGAACAGAAGGGTTTCGAAAGAGGATATTGCGTCAAAAAGAAAAGTGTTTCGGAATAAAATTATAGAACTTCAAGTATCCTCTATTACCAACAACTATAACAAAAAGCGCGACCTCGCATATGCCCGAAAATCGATGATTCGAGAACGAAAAAATGAAATTCTGGATGGTTCGAAATTGGAAAAAAGATACTATCGCTTGTATGCCACACCACAGTTGGATTTCATGTATCCTATGTTAAATTTACGTCCAGACAGCACCTACAACTTGAATCTTGAGGTTAGAAAGGCAAAGGATTTTAGACTTGACGTTGGCGGCCACTTTTCTTCAAGAGCTGTAAACACAGGA
>JBILIM010000195.1:0-4353 GCA_044349985.1 Crocinitomicaceae bacterium | reverse complement strand
AATAGACCTTTTCAAGCTGTGCTGACTCCTCCGTAAATGCGCAGAAAGTGAATCCAATGAAACCAAGATGATGTAATCACCTTTTGCCCAAACACCCGCGCGCGATTCAGGCATTTTTGTAGACAGTTCGATCACCCATTCAGATTGAGCATTAGCAGATGTCGTAAAAAGAAGGAACAACGTGAAGAAAATCCTTTTCATATATCGAAAGTACAAAAAGCCGGGGTAATAATCTTCTAGGGTTATGCGTTATTGTTCATTATACGTCCTAAAGAAGAAATCATACACTACGTTTTCTCTCAGAAAAAAGTGCAAATTGAAAGGTGAGAATGAGTTCGCTACGAGTAATCGCACGAATCTGATTTGATAGCGAATGAAAAGGTTTACCTTACTAAATGCACAAAGCCATGACCAGTTCTTCCCTCTTGGGTTGTGAATTTATAGGTATAAACGCCATCAACCAATTCCTTTCCTGACGTTTCTTTTCCATCCCAATTGTTTTGGTAATTATCCGATGAAAACACAACATTTCCCCAGCGGTTGAGGATAATAACTTCTGTATTATCGGGTAAATTTTCAATTTCAAAAAAATCATTTATACCATCACCATTTGCGGTTATGACGTTCGGAAAGGAAAAATCAACTGAAGAGGGCGGCAATGTCTCACATGGCAAAACGACAATCTGATCACTGCCCAAACCACATGTACTGGTTACTGTGGCACTGATGATCCCAGGAGTTGTTACAGTATAAAATTGACCCGTATTGGCAGACGCATCTCCACCCCAGGACCAAGAAGTTCCTTCACCTGCATTTAAAAGTAGGGTGTCTCCCGGACACAGATAAACGGTGTCTGGCCCAAATTGGATTTGTGCCTCATTACTATTGTAAAAAATCCATGACGGGAAATTGGGGAGTGAGAAAAAAGGGAATGTGGTTTGTGAGTCACTCGGATATGAAAAGATACCAGAACTTATTGTTGGCGAACTGGTATTCGGACAGTTAATTGCACCAATTAAGGTAGTTAATCCACCTGTCACCAAGTCAATGTCGAGTTCGGTGTAGTAAATTTTTCCATCTGAAGCCAATTGCAAATAATACCCATTGAAGTTCGGTTCAACAATCTGTGCTGTTGATTCTATGGTTTGACCGGTTTGAGATGGGGCAAATACGTTGTACTGCACCAACTGAGAAGCAGCAGTTATTTGATTGGTAATGGTCGCATATAAATAAGAACCATTTGGTGAAAACTCAAAATAGGTAGGTGAAGAAGCACCTAAATCACTTTCAAAATTCAGTACACCTGTAGACAGATTAAAATCATAGAGACCAGCGCTGGTCATCACTTTATTGCAACAAGGTGCTCCGATACCTCCCGGACTTGGGCTAGATTTGATAATACTACCTGAAGTTGATATTGGAGCTGGATATACCCCTGCGAGTTGAACCCCACTTTGAGTAACACTGTAAACGCCGATACCGCTTATGTCTTGATTGATTAAAATCCAGTAATCTGTTCCATTGGAATGGCGAATCGCACATATTCCTTCGTACGAGTAATCATATACTTGTACATCTGCTTCAACGACCTCACCCAAACCACCATTCAGCGTCATATCGATTTTAAAATAGCGCAAGCCTCTTCCATTTGGTTCGGTTGGAACAAATTGATCCACATCAAATTCTAACTCTTCCATCGTAAAAAGGTAATACACATTCGGTTCCCCGGGTGCAGGAACCACAACCGAAGATTGTGCAGCACTCCAACCACCGCCTTCGGTTCCTTGCATGTCATACATGACCTGATTGTTCTTGTTCCAAATTTTGCCAGGATCTTGGGCGCTTGCTGGAATTCTCCCACCACCATTTGAGTAGAACAGTAGGTTTCCTTTTTCATCACAATAGGAAGTACTTCCCTCAAAAGTGAACATTTGACTTCCAAAGGTTTGTACGGGAGCACCACTATTAAAATCAAGGCTGTAACCTATTCCAAAGTGCCAAACATTGGCTTCCTTTTGTCCGAAAGACGCGAAAACCAAAGCAACAAAACATAGTATTAAATGAGATTTCATAAGGACAAAAACAATTTAGATCTTGTTTCGGTTCACTCCTTTTTTAATAAAAATCGATATATATAAGTTCAAAGTTGATGACAAGGCCATTAAATTTCATAAAAACATCTTGATATGATTTAACAAGTGATACAGAAGGACAAAAAAAGACGCGCCAATTAATTTAACTTGTGAGTCTTCCCTGGCAGCGAGGAACATCGATTCGCCTCCGCCGCGGCGGAGCGGACGAACCTAATTTTTGTTGGACCTCCTGGCACACTACTTTGCATCATAATTCACACTTCATAACCATCTGTATACCCAGCATCATATGCGCGTGCCGACCATTTCAATTTGGTATTCGCAGGTAATGAAATTAGCGGCGTCCACATCCAATCATTAGCAGGACCTGAAGGAGCATAGTACGAGGTACTGAATGCACATTAATCGCCCACATTCAAACCAAAATCCTCGCTTCTTTCCTATGCGTCATTTACATATTCAACCTGGCTGAAGGGTACACGATTATCCACATTTCGTAATAACCATCCTGTTGGAAATGAATAAGTCCCTGCCCCACCGGTAGTTTGCCCAGGGACCCCATCAAAGTCCTCTCAAAATATGACTTGGGCATTGGTTAAAAAATTGCATTAGAGAATGCAAAAAGTAGTAGTATTTTTTTCATAATTGAATTGTTAAGATATAGTTAGTAGATTATTGCCTTCTGCTTGAATACTTCGAACTTTGACGAATTAAAACAATTATATTTGTCTTAATTTTGAATTAATTGCGTTGTTTTTTTCTTTTAATGTTCAATAACAGATTCCAAAGAATAATTACGTCCAAAAACTCAAATAACATAAACTAATTAAAATGAAAAACTACTTACTTATTTCTTTACTTATTCTTTTTCAAACCTCTACGGCATTTGCTCAATTGTACAACAACGGTCCCATTTCTAATAGTATTGGTACTGGGTTTGGGGGTGCTGACGAAAGTGTTCTTTACACGACCACTTTTGGAATGGGTACCATTGGATTTGGTCATCAGGCTTTAAATTTTAATCGAATTGCTGATGACTTTACAGTGGATTGCTCATGGACTATTGATTCTATCTACTTTTATGGTTACCAAACCGGTTCAACGACTTTATCCACTTTTACAGGTTACAATTTAAGAATTTGGGATGGAATACCAGGTGCAGCGGGATCCAATGTCATTTTCGGAGATACTACAACAAATAGGCTCATTCGGTCTACTTTTAGTAATGTCTATCGTATAACGGAAACAACTTTTGGAAATACTTCAAGACCAATCATGCAAAATACCATTTCCGTAGGAACAACCTTGCCTGCAGGGACGTATTACCTCGATTGGTCGGCTGAAGGTTCATTGGCTTCTGGTCCATGGCAACCGCCAGTTGTTTTTCCATCTCAAAATACAAGTGGAAATGCATTTCAGCGTGTAAATTATATATGGAATAATATGGTTGATGGTGGAACAGGTGCCCCTGCACAAGGAGCACCATTTGTATTATGGGGAACTGCCGGAGGTGCCACAGGAACTTCGGTTGTAACCAATGTTGCATGTTTTGGTGGAAATACCGGCGCAATCGATTTGACTCCAAGCGGGGGATCTGGCCCATACACCTTTGATTGGGGAGGAGGAATTACAACTGA
This sequence comes from Crocinitomicaceae bacterium, assembly GCA_044349985.1. Lineage (GTDB taxonomy): Bacteria > Bacteroidota > Bacteroidia > Flavobacteriales_D > Crocinitomicaceae > M0103. The sequence continues at coordinate 623 of JBILIM010000195.1, read as the reverse complement.
AGACCGCACAGGATTATCGGCCGGAACCTATTCCGTAACCATTACTGATGCCACCGGATGTACCGGAACGGTAAATGCAACACTTACTCAACCAACAGCACTAGCTTTAACTCCTGCTTCGCAAACCAACATTTCATGTAACGGTGGATCAAATGGAGCGGCTTCTGTGAATGCTGCGACTGGTGGTGCTGGAGGATATACTTATAACTGGACACCGGGCAATCCAACAGGTGATGGAAGTGTTTCCGTAACTGGACTTTCTGCTGGAACGTGGACATGTACTGCAACTGATGCTAATGGATGTACCACATCAACCAACTTTACAATTACCCAACCAACAGCACTAGCTTTAACTCCTGCTTCGCAAACCAACATTTCATGTAACGGTGGATCAAATGGAGCGGCTTCTGTGAATGCTGCGACTGGTGGTGCTGGAGGATATACTTATAACTGGACACCGGGCAACCCAACAGGTGATGGAAGTGTTTCCGTAACTGGACTTTCTGCTGGAACGTGGACATGTACTGCAACTGATGCTAATGGATGTACCACATCAACCAACTTTACAATTACCCAACCAACAGCACTAGCTTTAACTCCTGCTTCGCAAACCAACATTTCAT
>JBILIM010000194.1:0-4371 GCA_044349985.1 Crocinitomicaceae bacterium | reverse complement strand
ATCGTAAGGTATTCTGATATCGTTGTATAATGATGTACCCGTAACGCTGAATACTTCATGATTAATTCCCAAACGCAATACCGGAGCTCTAAGAAAATTATTTTTGTTAAAGTTGTTCAACCTTAAGCCTACATATATGCCACTGTTACTGTTGTTTCCCCTTCTGTTAAAAATAAAACTGTTGTATTGATCAAATCCTTCAAAGTCTTGATTAAGGATTTCAGAATTTGGCGCCAACAAATTAAAATCAGCCAATCCCAATGGGTTTTCATTACCCATAGAAGACGTAAAGCCATTTTGAACACTAAATTCGGATAAACTAATTGATTTTTGAGCAATAACATTAAGGTTGTATCCTGCAAAAGATAGGGCTAATAGTAAAATTGATTTTTTCATGGATTTATTTTAAAAGTGCCAAAAGTAACGAAGGTTATCGTTCTATTATTTCATTTTCCTTATTAATACTTGAAAATTAACAATTCTTACCAACCCTAATTAAAATCAGATTACCCTTTATTGTTTTGCAGTCTTGCCTTTGAATGTCTATCTTCGCAACGTTATTGACGCTTACATTCGATGAAAAACAAATATCCTGAATACAAAGGTTTGAATTTGCCTCAAATTGCCAATGAGGTATTGACATCATGGGAATCCAATGCTGTTTTTGATAAGTCCATTGAAATACGAGAAGGAAAAACGCCTTACATTTTCTTTGAAGGACCACCTTCAGCAAATGGTTTACCCGGCATTCACCACGTAATGGCGCGCTCCATAAAGGATATATTTTGTCGATACAAAACGTTAAAAGGATTTCAAGTAAAACGAAAAGCAGGCTGGGACACCCATGGTTTGCCCGTTGAATTGGGCGTTGAAAAAGAATTAGGGATTACAAAAGAGGATATTGGTAAAACCATTTCGATCGAAGCATACAATAAAGCCTGTCGCGATGCGGTTATGCGCTACACGGATACCTGGAACGACCTTACCCGAAAAATGGGTTATTGGGTGGATATGGAAAATCCGTACATCACCTATGAAACAAAATATATGGAATCGGTTTGGTGGTTGTTGGGTCAGCTGTATAATAAAAACTTACTTTATAAAGGATATACTATTCAACCCTACTCTCCTAAAGCAGGGACAGGCTTGTCTTCCCACGAGTTGAATCAACCGGGTTGTTATCGAGACGTTACAGACACAACCGTTGTAGCCCAATTTAAATTCAAATCATGGAATGATAAAAATCCATTCTCGGCTGTTGAGGAATTGGATGATTTCTATTTTTTGGCTTGGACAACAACTCCTTGGACTTTACCCTCCAACACTGCTTTGTGCGTTGGACCTGACATTGATTACGTCTTAATCGAAACGTATAATCAATACACCCATTCACCTGTTAAAGTTGTTTTGGCGCTGGCGCTGGTAAATAGTGTTTTATCCAAAGGCTACAAGGCTGTCGCATCTTTTGATGAATTATCGCAGTACCAAGCCGGTGATAAAGAAATTCCATACGTGATTTTAGATCATTGTAAGGGAAATGAATTGAAGGGAATCAAATACGAACAATTGCTCCCCTATGCACTCCCTGCTGAAAATTCTGAAAATGCGTTTCAAGTTATAGTTGGCGATTTTGTTACCACGGGCGACGGAACGGGGATTGTTCATATCGCTCCGACTTTTGGATCAGACGACGCTAAAGTTGCAACAGAATCTGGAATTCCAGCAATGTTGGTAAAAGATGAAAAAGGGAATCTTGTTCCTTTGGTTGATTTACAAGGTAAATTTCGTCCAGAATTGGGCGAACTTGGAGGGATGTACGTGAAAAACGACTATTATCCGGAGGGTGAAGCCCCAGAAAAGTCTGTTGACGTGTTGATTGCAATCCATTTAAAAACAGAAAATAAAGCCTTCAAGGTGGAGAAATATGTGCACAGCTATCCCCATTGTTGGAGAACCGATAAGCCCGTACTTTACTATCCTTTAGACTCTTGGTTTATTCGGGTTACTGATGTGAAAGATAAAATGATAGCACTAAACCAAACCATTAACTGGAAGCCCGAATCCACAGGAACAGGACGATTTGGAAAATGGTTGGAGAGCGCAAACGACTGGAATCTTTCCCGTTCCCGATATTGGGGAATTCCCATTCCCATATGGACTACAGATGGCGGTGAAGAACATAAGTGTATCGACTCTATTGCAACTTTAAAAGCCGAAATTGAAAAATCCATTCAATCGGGATTCATGACCGAAAATCCTTTTGCAAACTTCAATCCGGAGGATTTTTCTTCTGAGAATTATACTCAGGTTGACTTGCATAAAAACAGTGTAGATCAAATCATTTTGGTTTCCTCAAAAGGCGAACCGATGAAACGCGAAGCAGATTTAATTGATGTATGGTTTGATTCTGGCGCTATGCCTTATGCACAATGGCATTACCCATTCGAAAATAAAGAACTTATCGATAACGGGAAGTTTTTTCCCGCCGATTTCATCGCAGAAGGTGTTGATCAAACCAGAGGTTGGTTCTATACCTTACATGCGATTGCAACAATGGTTTTTGACAATGTTGCCTATAAAAATGTAGTGTCCAATGGTTTGGTTTTGGATAAAAATGGCCAAAAGATGTCCAAACGACTTGGAAACGCGATTGATCCTTTTACGACCTTGGAAAAATATGGGGCTGATGCCACACGTTGGTATATGATTACCAATGCGCAGCCATGGGACAATCTTAAGTTCGATCTTGATGGAATCACCGAGATTCAGCGTAAATTTTTCGGAACACTTTACAATACCTATTCGTTTTTTGCCCTTTATGCCAACATTGACGGTTTTGATTTTAGTGAAGAAGAAATTCCTGTTGCCCATCGTCCTGAAATTGACCGTTGGATTGTTTCGAAGCTCAACTCTCTCATAAAAGAAGTTTCTGTTGCTTTTGATGAATACGAACCCACTAAAGCAGGGCGCTTAATTCAAGAATTTGTTACCGATCATTTGTCCAATTGGTATGTCCGTTTATGCAGAAGACGTTTTTGGAAAAGCGACGATTTGAATGACAAGAAAGCAGCATACCAAACCTTGTATACGTGTTTAGAAACAATTTCTGTCCTGGGGTCTCCGATTGCACCATTTTTTATGGATCGTTTGTTCTGTGATTTGAATGATGTAACAAGAAAACATGATGTAAATTCCGTTCATTTAACCGATTTCCCATCCTTTAAAGAAAGTGAAATCGATGGTGATTTGGAAGATCAAATGGAAATTGCACAGCGCATTTCATCCTTGGTTTTAGCACTTCGTAAAAAGGAAAAAATCAGAGTACGGCAACCCCTCCAAAAAATAATGGTTCCCTCGTTAAGTGATGATTTTACCCGAAACATTTTGCACGTTAAAGATTTAATATTGTCTGAGGTGAATGTCAAAGAATTGGAGCTAATTGATGAAAACAGCGATTTATTGGTGAAAAAAATCAAACCAAACTTTAAAACAATTGGTCCAAAGTACGGCAAACAAATGAAGGCAATTGCGGAAAAAGTTAACCTGTTTACATCCTTGGAAATCAATGCCATCGAAAAAAATGGTACTTATTCAATGGAAATTGAGGGTGCTGCGATTCATCTTGATTTGACAGATTTCGAAATTACCGCACAGGATATTCCGGGTTGGCTTGTGGCTTCCGAAGAGGGCTTAACGGTGGCACTTGATATTTCAATTTCTGAGGATTTACGTGCAGAAGGTATCGCAAGGGAATTGATCAATCGCGTTCAAAATTTACGAAAGGATAAAGGTCTAGAAGTCACCGATAGAATTCTGTTGCGAATTGAAACTACGGATCCTATCAAAGAAGCCATTGAACAAAATTCAACGTATGTTTGCGCGGAAGTTTTAGCCAATTCAATTGAATATGTGAAATCTGAAAAATTTGATTTGCTCACGGAAATTGAAGATACCGACGATACGCGAATCACAATTGTAAGTTAGTACTTAAAAAATTTGTTCTTTTTAAGCACCAATTTAGCGGGTACATTAAAGCTTCCGAATGCTTCATACATGTTCAAGGAATCTAAACTTACGGAGTAGTGCAACCCTTCATCATACCATTCAGCGTAATTGAGGTTATTTTTTACCGTTTTTGGGGCGTTCGAACCGCTAAAAAACAAGTACGTATTCTTTTTCTTTTGAAAAGTGAGTTGCGGGGAAAATAAAAAACGGTAATAATCGCCGTCTTTGTTCAAAATACCCTTTTTCATAAGGGAATTCATAAATGACGATCCTTTGGAATTCATGCTTAGCATCACAGAATAGCCCGTTACTTTTGTTTCCTTTATCTTTTCAACCTCAGTTACATTGAAGTTTTCATCCATCACA